>JAEWCJ010000405.1 GCA_023390695.1 Pseudomonadota bacterium
GGAAGGAGCCGCCCGGCAGGATCAGGCTCTCGCGCAATTCCGGCAGCGCCTTGAGCACGGCGTTGTACCAGAACAGCAATTGCAGCAGCAGCGGCAGGTTGCGGATGATCTCGACATAGGCGCCGGCCATCTTCGACACCAGCACGTTGCTCGACAGCCGGGCGATGCCGATGACGAAACCGATGATGGTGGCGAACACAATTCCCAGGCTCGCCACCAGAAGGGTATTCAGCAATCCGACCCAGAAGGCGCGACCGTAAGTCGACGCCGTCGAATACTCGATCAGAGTCTGGCTGATGTCGAAGCCGGCGGTGTGATTCCAGAAATCGAATCCGGAGGCGATGCGCGCCTTCTGCAGATTCTGTGCGGCGTTATCGATGGCGCTGTAGACCAGCGCCACGATGACGATACAGAGCAGAGCCTGATAGACGACGCTTCGCCAGCGCGGATCATGCAGCGGGGAAACCGCAGGTTTCCCATCCGTGCCGGCACGCTTCATCCGGAACCTTCCGGGCCGCACGTTCTCATCGAACGCCAGCCGCCATCAACGGACCGGCGGCGCGTATTGCAATCCACCCTTGGTCCACAGCGCATTCAGGCCGCGCGTGATCTTGAGCGGTGTCGCCTGTCCGAGATTGCGATCGAAAATCTCGCCGTAATTTCCAACATGCTTGATGATGCGGACCGCGAAATCGTTGGTCAGGCCGAAGCTTTCGCCATGCTTGCCCTCAGACCCCAGCAGCCGTTTGATCTCGGGATTGTCGGATTTCACCTGCTGCTCGACATTGGCCTTGCTGACCCCGAATTCCTCGGCGTTGATCAGGACAAAGTGCACCCACTTGACGACGTCGAACCACTGGTCGTCGCCGTGTTTGACCGACAGGGCGAAGGGCTCCTTGGAGACGATTTCCGGCAGCACGATATGGTCGTTCGGATTGGTGACCCGCAGCCGCTCGGCGTAAAGCGCCGACGCGTCCGTCGTGTAGGCGTCGCAACGGCCGGCATCGTAAGCCTTCACCGCCTCGGTCGAGGTGGCAAAGGTGACGGTCTTGAGCTTCATGCGATTGGCGCGGAAATAATCGGCGAGATTGAGCTCGGTGGTCGTGCCCTGCTGCACGCAGACCGCGGCGTCATTGAGTTCCAGCGCCGAGTTCACCTTCAGCGACTTGCGCACCATGAAGCCCTGGCCGTCGAAATAGTTGATCGCCGTGAAATTCAGCCCCAGCGAGGTATCGCGCGAGCTGGTCCAGGTGGTATTGCGCGCCAGCACATCCACTTCGCCCGATTGCAGCGCGGTGAAACGGTCCTTGGCCGACAGCGGAACGAATTTCACCTTGGTGGGATCGTCAAAAATCGCCGCGGCGATGGCGCGGCAATAATCCACATCAAAGCCCGTCCAGTTCCCCTGTGCGTCCGGCAGACCAAACCCCGCCAGCGTGCCGTTGGCTCCGCAATTGAGGATGCCGCGCTGCTTGACCGTATTGAGCGTCTGCGCCGCGGCCGGAATCGCCGCCGATGCAACCGCAGCCGCCAAACCGAGAGTTAGGATGACGCGCTTCATGATACCTTTTCCCCTGAAATTCCTTGTCACACTACATCCGGGACGGACGCCCAAGACAGACTGCCAGATTTTCGGTTGTGCGGCTGATCTATCACCAGACAAAAAGTGTCGCGCCCTGCCCCCAATCTTGGGCCATCTGAAAACGATTTATTTGGAAGGTCAAGGGTTTATCGTCAGCTTCCAGTGGACGCTTGCACGTCTTGCAGGCACCCCATAAGCAGGATCAATGAGCAAGCGAGCTGAAAATTCGCCGCAGGACCTCCAGCCGGAGACGCGGCTTGTGACGGGCGGCCGCGACACCGCCCTCTTCCACGGCTTCGTCAATCCGCCCGTCTATCATGCCTCTACGGTGCTCTATCCGAGCGCCGCCGACCTGGTCGCGCACCGCGCGCCCTACCAATACGGCCGGCGCGGCACGCCTACATCGGAAGCACTGGAAGACGCGTTGCGCGCACTGGAAGGTCCGGCCTGCGCCGGAGTGTCGCTGCTGCCGTCGGGGGCCGCCGCGGTCTCCACCGCTTTGCTTTCAGTCCTGTCAGCGGGCGACCACCTGCTGATCACCGACAGCGTCTACCGTCCCACCCGCGTTTTTGCGGACACGATTTTGAAGCGGTTCGGCGTCGAGACCACGTATTACGATCCGCTGATCGGAGACGGCATCGCGTCGCTGTTCAAGCCGAATACCCGGGCGGTCTTCGTCGAAGCGCCGGGATCGCAGACCTTCGACATGCAGGACATTCCTGCCATCGCCAAGATCGCCCATGCGCGCAATGCGCTTGTGCTCATGGACAACACCTGGGCGACGCCGCTTTATTTCCGCGCTTTCGAGAAAGGTGTCGATCTCTCCATCCAGGCCGGCACCAAATATATCGGCGGCCATTCCGATCTGATGCTCGGCACGGTGTCCGCCAATGCGGCGGCCTGGCCGAAGCTTCGCGAGACGGTTCTCACGTCGGGATTATGCGTCGGCCCCGACGACATGTATCTCGGCTTGCGCGGCCTGCGCACATTGAGCGTGCGGCTGGAGCGCCACCAGACGTCCGCGCTGGCGGTCGCACGCTGGCTGCAACAGCGGCCGGAAGTCCTGCGCGTGCTGCATCCGGGCCTGGAAACCGATCCCGGCCACGCCATCTGGAAACGCGACTTCCTCGGCGCCTCAGGATTGTTCAGCGTGATCCTCAAACCCATTCCGGAGGCGGCTGTCCATGCATTCCTCGACAGTCTGCATCTATTCGGCATGGGGTTTTCCTGGGGCGGATATGAGAGCCTCGTCATCCTC
>JAEWCJ010000441.1 GCA_023390695.1 Pseudomonadota bacterium
ATCCCGGGATGGCCGCCGCCCCTTTTTTCATCCGCCCATGCCGGAATTGGTTCGTCGTCCCGCTAGAACGGCAACGCCGATCGCAATTCGCGCAGCATCACCCGCAATTCCAGTTCGCGGAATTCGATGAAGACCTTCTCGGTCCAGGCGTGCAGTTCGGTGCGCAGGTCCGCCGGCTTGCGCATGAACGAGGCGAAGGAGAAATGCGGCTTGTCGATTACGCCCTTGATCACCGGATTGAGGCGCGGAATGAAGAGGCCGCGCTCGGTGGTGACCGGCGCAAACCGGTCCATATAGGCATGCGGGCTGAGATTGGCCTCGTTCTCCACCGGCACGATGACGGCGCGCGGGAACGCCTGATGCAGATAGCCGTAGATCTGCGCCGAACGCGGATGCGGGTCGGCGATATAGAGCAGCATCGGATCGATGCCGCGGCGGCTGGCCTCTTCCATGAAGCCGATCTGCCGCGCCACCGTGAAAAAGGGATCGAAGGCCTCGGCTCCGAGATCCAGGATGCGCGGGGTGTCGGCGCCCGCGATCAGGTCGTCGAACAGCGCCATCTGTCCGCGCGTGTCGGAAATATCGGAAATGACGGTCTGGCGCGGCAGAACGGTTGCCAGCAGGTTTTCGGTGCGGTTGAGGTCGTAGGCGAGCGGCAGCCGGTTATTGACCAACTGGAAATCCGTCAGCACCCGGGCCAGCAGCGTCTTGCCGACGCGCGGGCGGGGGGAACAGACGATATAGACCGGCGTGCGGCGCGCCATGGGGAGGCAACCTTCGACTCGTCATGCGCGGGCTCGCCGCCGGAGACGGCGTTGTTGACGCCTCATGCCCCGCGCATCATCGATAAGATGGATGGCCGGGTCGCGTCCGGCAATGACCGGGAAGCGGGTGTCAGCCCCCGCCGCTGCGTATCTGATTCTGGGGCGCGGCGGTAAACTGGCCCTGCGGCTTGGGGGTGCCCACGACATTCGAGCCGACGATATCCGGCAGCTTCACGCGGTCGAATTCGGCCCAGACATTGCCCAGCCAGTGGCGGACATAGCCGCGCAGCACGAACGAGTAATTGGCGTTCTCGCCGCCCGTGGTCTTGTTGGCGATGAAGGTGACGAACGGCACGGCGGCGAGTTCAACCTGCTCGTAAGCCATTTCATTCAGCTTCGGAATGGTCAGATCGACGGCGTTGCGGATCTGCTTGAAGTAGGAATCGTAAGTCGACTGATCCCACTCGAAGAAGCTCGTGTTGTTGATGAAGTTCTTGGTCAGGTAATATTTGCCGTCGACGACGAAGGGCGCGATCTCCTTGATCTCGTCGAGCGAGGCGATCGACGGTCCGACAATGTGGAAGACGGCGAGCGTGATCTGCCCGCGCTTGGCCGATTCCAGAAAGCCGATGTCGCGCAAGGCGGCGAGAGTGGTGGAGAGCAGGCCGGCGCGCACGTCGATGATCGTCACCTGGCTGTCGCTCAGGGTGTCAAAAATCTTCATCTGGTCGGAAACCGAGGTGGCGTCCACGACCTCGGTGATGTCGGGATAGAAGCGCTTGAGCGTCCCGCGCGGCGCCTCGGTGTCGAAGGCGCGGATCGGAACGTTGCGGGCGGTGAAATAGTCCAGCAGGGTGCGCGAAACGGTGGTCTTGCCGACACCGCCCTTGTCGGCGCCTACAATAATGACAGTCGGCATAGATATTACCCGCCCTCGTACTCGACCGGACTGAAGAATTCCCCAGGCCCCTCCGGTTCAGGTTCCGGGCGCACAATGGCAGAACAAGCGCCGGGATTTCAATTCCCTTGTATCTTGCCTTAATTATGGTCGTTAACGCCTTGGGAGACGGAAAGCGGCCTTCCCGGCGGTTTCCGGGCTTTTCTTGACCGGTCTGGACTGGGCCGATAGTTAAAACCGCGCCGCAACCCGGATTTCCCGCACCATGACTGCCGTAACTGCCTCCGAGCGCTCACTGGAGCCCACACGCTCCTTTCAGGGCCTGATCCTCACCCTGCAACGCTTCTGGGCGGAGCAGGGCTGCGTGATCCTGCAGCCCTATGACATGGAGGTCGGCGCCGGCACTTTCCACCCGGCGACCACCCTGCGGGCGCTGGGACCGAAGCCGTGGAACGCGGCCTATGTGCAGCCCTCGCGCCGGCCGAAGGACGGCCGCTATGGCGAGAACCCGAACCGGCTGCAGCATTATTACCAGTTCCAGGTGATCCTGAAGCCGTCGCCCGCCGATCTGCAGGACCTCTACCTGAAGTCGCTTTATGCCATCGGCATCGACCCCAAGATCCACGATATCCGTTGCGTCGAGGACGACTGGGAGAGCCCGACGCTCGGCGCCTGGGGGCTGGGCTGGGAATGCTGGTGCGACGGCATGGAGGTGAGCCAGTTCACCTATTTCCAGCAGGTGGCCGGCTTCGAATGCGCGCCGGTGGCGGGCGAACTGACCTACGGCCTCGAGCGCCTCGCCATGTATGTGCAGGGCGTCGAGCGCGTCTACGACCTCAACTTCAACGGGCTCGAAGGCGACAGGAAAGTCACCTATGGCGATGTCTTCCTGCAGGCCGAGCAGGAATATTCGCGGCACAATTTCGAGCACAGCGATACCGCGATGCTGTTCGAGCAGTTCAGAATGGCGGAAGCCGCCTGCCAGAAATACCTCGAGGCGGGATGGACGGGTGAGGGCGATGCGCGGCGTCACCTGATGGCGCTGCCGGCCTATGACCAGTGCATCAAGGCGAGCCACGTCTTCAATCTGCTCGATGCGCGCGGCGTCATTTCCGTCACCGAGCGGCAGAGCTACATCCTGCGCGTGCGCGAACTCGCGAAAGCCTGCGGCGCGGCCTGGCTCGCCACCGAAGCGGGCGGGGCGGGGTGAGTTTAGCGACGGTTGCGGGCAATGTTTGCTCGAACCGGTGTTATTATTCACCCTCCCCTGGAGGGGGAGGGTCGCCGCCGAGGCGGGCGGGGCGGGATAAGCCTATTCGTCTAAATTCGCACGCCGCTATGGTGTGCGCACTGATCTGTTCCCCTCCACCCATTCGCGCAGCGAATGGTGGGGAGGGGTTAGGGGCGATGCGCGGCAAGGCCTCGCGAAATCCCGACAAGCGCGTGGCGCGTGCGCGGCGCCTGCGGCGCGACATGACCGATGCCGAAAAGAAGCTGTGGTGGCATCTCAGACATCTGCCGATTGAAGATACGCACTTCAGACGGCAAGCCACGATTGGTCCGTACTTTGCAGACTTTGCGTATCACGAGAAGCGCCTGGTGATCGAGGTCGACGGTGGCGGACATGCGGCTGCGAAGCAGAGTACGGCAGATGCGGTCCGTACTGCTTATCTGGAAGCGCAAGGCTATCGCGTGCTGCGGTTCTGGAATCATGACGTCCTGAAAGAGATCGATGCTGTGATGCTGGCGATTCATGCTGCTATCGACAGGTCCGCGCCAGCGTCGCCCCCCCCCCCTGACCTCTCCCCACCGCAAGCGGGGGAGGGGAACGCTGAGTCGCAGGGCCACGCCCCTGTGCCCGCCTTTTCGGCCAGTCGCCAACCCCATTGAACGTTTGCGTTCCGCGGGCGACAAATGGACATGCTGACCTGGATCATTCTGGCACTCCTTACCGCCGCCGCCATCTACGCGGTCGTCCTCTTCAACCGGCTGGTGCGCACGCGCCAGATGGCGCATGAGGCCTGGAGCGGCATCGACGTGCAGCTCAAGCGGCGCGCCGATCTGGTGCCCAATCTCGTGGAAACCGTGAAAGGCTATGCCGCGCACGAGCGTGGCGTGCTGGAAGAGGTGATCAGGCTGCGCGGCGCGGCCGGCGCCTTGCCGCGCGAGGATGTCGCCCATCGCGCGCAGGCCGAAAGCGCGCTCTCGGTCGCACTCGGCCGCCTGATCGCGCTCGCCGAAAACTATCCTGATCTGAAGGCGAGCCGCAATTTCCTCGAATTGCAGCAGCAATTGAGCACGCTCGAGAACGAGCTGCAGATGGCGCGCCGCTATTACAACGGTGCGGTGCGCAATCAGAATGTGCTGGTGCAATCGTTCCCCAGCAATATCGTCGCCGGCTTGTTCGGATTCCGCGAACGCGATTATTTCGAATTGTCGGCTGAGGCCGAGCGGGCGGTGCCGCACGTGACGCTGCAGCCACAATCGTGAGGCGAACGCGGATGTCGGGGCTGCACAGGTTGCGTCTTTTGTCGCTGGTTGTTTTGTTCCTGTGCACGGGGCTGACGCGCGGCATTGCCGCCGAGGTGATTCATTCCTTCGACTCGCATGCCGTTCTCGACAGATCCGGGGACCTCACCGTCACCGAGCGCATCCGCGTGCGCGCGGAAGGCGCGGCGATCAAGCGCGGTATCTATCGCGACTTTCCGCTCACTTTCACCGACGCACAGGGCAAGCGGCGCGAGGTCTCGTTCAAGCTGCTCGAGGTCACGCGCGACGGCAAGCCGGAGCCGTATTTCACCGAGCGCAAGAGCGGAGGCGTCATCCGCATCTATGCCGGCGACAAGGACGTGCTGCTGGCGCGCGGCGACTATACCTACGTGTTCCGCTATCGCACCGCGCGGCAGGTGCGCTGGTTCGACGGCGCGGCGGAACTGAACTGGAACGTCACCGGCAATTTCTGGACCTTTCCGATCCTCGCCGCGAGCTATCGTCTCGAACTCGCCGATCGTCTCGCGCCCACACGCTGGACCGCCTTCACCGGCCCGCGCGGCGCGCGCGGCACCGATTTCCGCGGCGCAATCGACAGCGACGGCGCGCTGGTCGTCAACGCCACCCGCGTGCTGCCGGCGGGGAACGGTCTCACCGTGGTTGCCGCCCTGCCGGAAGGGGCGGTGAACCCGCCGACGCGGACGACCGAACTGTGGTACGCGTTCATGGACAACCGCGCCTGGATCCTGGGCGGCATCGGCTTCATCCTGGTGTTCGGCTATTATGTCGCCGCCTGGAACGCGGTGGGGCGCGATCCGAGAGGCGGCACGATCATTCCGTTGTTCCATCCGCCCAAGAATGTCTCTCCGTCGCTGGCGAATTACATCGAGAACTGGGGGCTTGGCCGCGAAAAGTGGCGCGCCTTCACTGCGGCGGCGCTCTCGCTTGCCGTGAAAGGTCTTGTGCGCTTCGACGACAGCGGCGGCGCGCTGACGCTCAAGAGCACCGGGCGCGAGCCGGACGGCGGGATTCCGTCACTGCCGGCGGGTGAGCGCGCCATCGCAACATGGCTCAATGCGCAGGGCGGTTCGGCCAAGATCGATATATCCAACAGCGCGGCGGTCGCGACCGTCGCCGGGAATTTCACCAGCGCCATCGAGAGCGAAAACCGCAATCGCTTCTTCCGCCGCAATCTCGGCTATGTGCTGGTCGGCGCGCTGATGACCGTGGCGGTGATCGTCGGCATTGCGGTTTTCGGCGGTCTTGCCGAGACCGACATCGTCATCATCGGACTGATCGCCTTCTTCAGCGTCTGGCTCGGCATGTTCCTGGTGCCGATCCTGCTGGCCTTGTTCGGCGCCGTCCGCTTCGGGTCGATCGTGCGCGCGGCGCTCACCCTGGTCGTGCTCGGCATCTTCGCGTCGATCGCGGCGCAGGCTTTGCAGGGCATCTTTGCGAACGGGGTGAGCGAGCTGTTTCCGCTTGTCTGGTCGTTCGTCGGCGATCACCCGTTTCCGTTCATGCTGGTGGCGTCCTTCGCCACGCTGAACGGGCTGTTCCTCTATCTGATGCGGGCGCCGACCGCGCTCGGCCGCCCGATCATGGACCAGCTTGCCGGCTTCAAGCTGTATCTGGAGACCGCCGAATCGGACCGGCTCAACCTGAGCGGCGCGCCGGAGATCACCGCCGAGCGCTTTGAGGCGCTGCTGCCCTATGCGGTCGCGCTCAATGTCGAGAAGCCGTGGGCGGATGCCTTCGCGGCGGCGTTGCGCCGGGCCTATCCGGACGAGACCGACCCCGCCGAGCGGCACTACCATCCGACCTGGCATTCCGGCTCCTGGTCGGGCCAAAGCCTGAGCCGGGCCGTGGCCGCGACCGTGGCCAGCACCTCGAGCGCCTTGTCCAGCGCCATGCCGGCG
>JAEWCJ010000443.1 GCA_023390695.1 Pseudomonadota bacterium
GTGATCACCTTCCTGGCGTCGGTCGACTTCACCGTCTGGATGGCGTTGCCAGCATAGATCGGCCGCTCGAAGGTATCGGGCGCCACCACCTTGGTGATGTCGGAGACCTGCATCACGTCGAGCAACGCGGCGACGCGCGGCATCACGTTCTTGCCGGTCGTGGTCGCCGGCGCGACCAGGACGTCATAGGTGTCGGCCAGCGAGACGATCAGCGCGGCGAGCGGCTCGGCCAGAGCATGCTCGTAGGCCTCGCTCTCCGCCAGCAGCACCTTGCGCACGCCCTCGAGCGTGGCGGCGGCATCGGCGGCAGCCTGCGCGCCCTTGCCGGCGACGAGGATGTCGACATCGCCCCCCATGGCCCTGGCGGCGGTGAGCGCCTTGTTGGTCGCGTCCTTGACGGACGCATTGTCGTGTTCGGCGACGAGAAGCGTTGCCATGTCAGAGAACCCCCGCTTCGTTCTTCAGCTTCTCGACCAGCTCGGCGACCGAGCCGACCTTCACCCCGGCCTTGCGGCCGCCGGGCTCCGCCGTCTTCAGCACTTCGAGCCGCGGCTTGATATCGACGCCATAGGCCTCCGGCGTCTTCTCGTCGATCGGCTTCTTCTTCGCCTTCATGATGTTGGGCAAACTGGCATAGCGCGGCTCGTTCAGCCGCAGGTCGGTGGTCACGATGGCCGGGCCCTTCAGCTTCACCGTCTGCAAGCCGCCATCGACCTCGCGCGTCACCAGGACGTCGCCGCCCTCGATGGCAAGTCTGGAGGCGAAGGTGCCCTGCGGCCAGTTCAGCAACGCCGCCAGCATCTGCCCGGTCTGGTTGCTGTCGTCGTCGATCGCCTGCTTGCCCATGATGACAAGGCCCGGCGTCTCCTCGCCGACGATCGCCTTCAGGATCTTCGCCACCGCCAGCGGCTCCACCGTGGCGTCGGTCTTCACCAGGATGCCGCGGTCGGCGCCCATCGCCAGACCCGTGCGCAGGGTCTCGGCCGCCTGCGCCGGGCCGATCGACACCACGACGATCTCGCTTGCCTTGCCCGCTTCCTTCAGCCGGATCGCCTCCTCGACCGCGATCTCGTCGAAGGGGTTCATCGACATCTTCACATTCGCCAGCTCAACGCCGGACCCGTCCGACTTCACCCGGACCTTCACGTTGTAGTCGATCACCCGTTTCACGGGCACAAGGATCTTCATGTCTTACCGTATCCTTCGCAGGTGCGAAATCGGAGGCTACCTAAAGGGAGGATTATGTTGATTGTCAACGTAGGCAGTCGACCGTGCGATTAGCGGTTCTGCCCCGGCGCCCAGAGCACGTCTTTTGCCCCTTTGTCGTTGGCATGGCGCCCGGCCACGAACAGGAAATCGGAGAGCCGGTTGACATATTGCAGCGCCTGCGGCGTGACGCTTTCCCCCGGCTGGTCGCGCAATTCCACCATCAGCCGCTCGGCCCGCCGGCAGACCGTGCGGGCCAGATGCAGATAGGCGGCGGCCGCCGTGCCGCCCGGCAGGATGAACGAGCGCAGCGGGGCAAGCCCGGCATTGAGAGCGTCGATCTGCTGTTCCAGCCATGTCACCTGCGCATCGGTGACATTCAGCTTGGCGCCGCCGGGCCCCTTGCCCTCGTCCACCATGCAGAGATCGGCTTCGACATCGAACAGATCGTTCTGGATGCGCGAGAGCATCGCATCGAGCGCCGAGTCGCCGGCCGTATGCAGGCGCACCAGCCCCATCACCGCATTCACCTCATCGAGCGTTCCATAGGCCGCGACGCGCAGATCGTATTTCTTGCGGCGCTCGCCGGTGCCGAGCGAAGTCGTGCCGTCGTCGCCGGTGCGCGTATAGATGCGGTTGAGAACGACCATCTACTTCCCCATCAGCCAGATCGTCACCATGATAATGACGAGGGCCACGAATTGCAGCAGGACGCGCAGCCGCATCAGCCGTTGCGAGGTCTGGGCGGGGCCGCCGCGCATCATGTTGACGAGCCCGAACAGGAGGACGATTCCTACCGCTCCGATGGCGACAGGCACGAGATAGTAGAAGAAGTTCGTCATGCGTTTTCTTATCAGTCTGGATGAGGAGACGCCATTGCCGGCGCGTGCATGCCGGTCAGTTCAACAAGACAATGGCGCCGTTCAGCACGGTCGCGAACAGGAGCCAGCCGAGATAGGGCAGCAACAGCAGGCCAGCCATGCGATCGATCCGCCAAAACACGACCACCGTCAATGCCAGCGCCATCACCAGGGCCACGATGATGAAGAGCGCAAGCCGCGGACTTTCCAGCCCGAAAAACGCCGGCGACCAAAGGGCATTCAGGCCGAGCTGACCGAGAAAGGCCTGAACCGCCGGCTTGCGCATCTCCCACGCGGCGGAGCTGAATGCCACGCGCCAGGCCGCCACGGCCATCATGACATAGAGAAGCGTCCAGACCGGCCCGAACAGCCAGTTCGGCGGGCTGAAGAAGGGCTTTGCAAGTCCTGCATACCAGCCGGGAATTTTCGGCGCGGTCACCAGCGATCCGACGAGCCCGACGCCCAGACACAATGCAAGCCAGAATGCCAGCCACAGCCAGCGGCGATACGGCGTTCCGCCCGATACCAACGTGGTCATTCACGCTCTCCGTTCGGACGCCCGATGGCGGGCCGCCCGCAACCTTGTCATAACGCAACCTTGTCATAACGAATGAAAGCGCGAATAGATCGCCCGCACGCGATCAAGCTGTCCGGAGGCGCTTCATGACCGATCCAAAGCCATCCCCACACAAGGCCCGCACGCTGGCGGCACAGGCCATGGGCGCAGACGAGCCCGTGACGCACGCCATCGTGCCGCCGGTGCATGTCTCCACCACCTATCTGCGCGATCCCGACAATCAATACCGCTCCGGCTACATGTACGGGCGGCCGGACAACGCCACGGTGCGGCAGGCGGAAGCGGTGATCGCCGCATTGGAAGGCGCGCCGCAGGCGATGCTGTTCGGCTCCGGCATGGCGGCCGCGACCGCGGTCATTCTCGCGCTGGAAAAGCCCTCGCACATCGTCGCCTCGCAGATCATGTACTGGGCGTTCCGCCACTGGCTTGCCGGCGCGACGCGCTTCGGACACCGCATCGATTTCGTCGATACCTCCGACCTCGACGCCGTGCGTGCCGCGGTCCGGCAAGGCGAGACCGCGCTGCTCTATGTGGAAACTCCGGGCAATCCGCTCTGGACGATCACCGATATCGCGGCGGTGGCGGAGATCGCGCAAAAAGCCGGCGCCCGTCTCTGCGTCGATTCCACCGTGGCGACACCGGTCTTCACGCGCCCGCTTTCGCTCGGCGCCGATATCGTCATGCATTCGGCGAGCAAGTATCTGAACGGGCATTCCGACGTCATCGCCGGCGTGCTGGCCACCGCACGCGAGGACGAATTCTGGTCGCGCATCCAGGCGGTCCGCGCCCAGCACGGCGCCATCCTCGGGCCGTTCGAGGCGTGGCTCCTGCTGCGCGGATTGCGGACGCTGGATGCAAGGGTGCGCACGCAGACGGAAGGCGCGGCGCTGCTGGCAAGCTGGCTCACGCGCCATCCCGCAGTGTCGCAGGTGCTGTATCCGGGGCTGCACAGCCATCCCGGACATGCCGTCGCCGCGAAGCAGATGAGCGGCGGATATGGCGCGATGCTTTCGATCCGCGCGAAGGGCGGCGAGCAATCGGCCATCGGCACCGCCGCGCGGGTGCAGCTCTGGAAGCGTGCAACCTCGCTCGGCGGAGTCGAGAGCCTTATCGAGCATCGCGCCTCGGTCGAGGGGCCGGACACGCCGTGTCCCCCCGATCTGTTGCGGCTCTCGGTTGGGCTGGAAGACCCGCAAGACCTCTATGCCGATCTCGACCGGGCCTTGCGCGCCGCGAACTAGGCGGGTTCGCCGACGAGATGTTTCTCGATCTCGTGCACCGGCATTTTCACGAAGTCCTTGTGAATCTCGTCGCGCAACGCGCGCTTGACCTGCCCGGAATAGCCTTGCCGGAGTACACCGAGCGCCCTCGGCGGCGCCACGATCACCAGTGATTTCACGTCGCCGGCGCCGACGGCCGCGTCGAGACGCGCGACCAGTTCCGAAAGGAAGGCGCGCTCTGCCTGTTCGTGCCAGTCGGTCTGCTCCATGGCCGAGCGCGCGCTGCCGACAGACTGGATGGAGCGGCCCGGCGCGTCGGTGCCTTGTTCCTGCGTTTTGGGATTGTCCTGCTCGAAGACGTTCTTGGTCTGCAGATTGGGGAATTTTTCGTCGCCAATATTTTCAAGAATAAGGGCCTTGGTACCGTCGCAGACGACAACCCAGTCGCCTTGCTCGAGCTTCAGCTTGTTCATGAAGAGGTCTCCTTGCAATCGCGGGACTATCACAGAAGAAATGATCCGCTCGCGCTTTGCGCCAGATCAACGCACGAGCGCGTGATAGGTTGCGGCAACCTGCAGCACCTGCACCAGCGCATCACCTCAACATTAGGCGCCGTGAATGCGGCCTAATTCGTTCCGCCGGCAAACGGCGCGCGATGGTCTGCACCTGGATGCCGGCGGCGCTGTCGAAAATGCTGCTGCGGTCTGCGTGCGGCTTCGGAAATCCACATCGATTGCCGGCGTTCTCGATACGGATTCGTCGCAACACCGCCGCGACACCGGACGCATCTCCGACAGGAATGACTGATCACCGGCGCCAGCAGCGAGCGGATGCGAAAGGCACAGACAAGTTCGTGCCGGAGGACCGCCACCAGAATTTCTTCAGGGCCGCTGGGCGAATTTTGCGAAACCGGTCATTACCGGGCGCATGAACGCGCGGACCCGCAATCCAGCATGGGCTGGCGTTCGCGGCTGGATTTCGGCGGTCGCAGGCTAACGCCAGCCACCTAGAAAAGCGCTCTCCGCACAGCGCCCGATGCCGCACCGCACAAAATAAAGTTCCCGACGGTACCACCGTAGTTACTGGATTCTTTACCTTTTTCGGCTTTTTTCGGTCGAATGCCAAATCGACAGGCCGTCGTATGAGCAGCATGCATTCCGAGGCCAGTTCCCGCACATCGCAGCGTCCGTCGCTCGGGCGCATGATTTCATCATTCTCGGTCCGCACCCGCATCATCGCCATCGCGCTCATTCCGGTGGCCGGCTTTCTGGCCAATGGCTTCTTCTTTGTCAGCGGCGAAAAGGATGTCGAAGCCGCCTTCGAGCGCTTCAAGATGGCGGCCACCGTTGCCGACGCTAGCCGCGACTTCAAGGAAGAGCTGGGCCGCATGCGCATCGGCGCGCGCGATTTCGCCGCAAGGCCGAGCGATGAAGCGATCGTCGAATTCGAGAACGCCGTGGCCGGCGCCCTCCGCAGCCTGCAGACCATCGAACGATCCGTCGATGCCGAAGAGCGCAGCCGTCTGGGGCCGCTCAACGAGGCGGTGAGCCACGTCGCCAAGAATTTCCAGCGCGTGATCGAAGAGCAGCGCGAACTCGGTTTCACCGACGACGAGGGCCTGCGCCGCCAGATCCGCGATGCGGGAAATGCGGTCGAGCGCATCATCAACGAAAGGATGACGTGGGCCGGAGAGGCGGACGCCAGGAAACTCCTCGTCTCGCTGCTGACGATGCGCCGGTACGAAGCCGAACAGAGGCTGCGCCTGAGCGGCATCGCGCATACGATGTTTCTCGAGGAATACAAGACCTTCACCCGGACGCTCAACGACATCGACGGCACGCCGGCGCTGCGGTCGGAGCTCGAGAACCAGATCAAGCGCTATGTCGACATCTTCGAGAAATGGGCGGCCAGCTCCAACAAGGTCTGGCCGTATCTGACCATCATCGACGTCGATACCAAGCAGATGATGCCGGCGGCCGACGACATCATTCTCTCGACCATTCAGGGCTCCAACCGCGCGTCTTCCGAACTCACCGCCTCACAGACGCGAACCCGCCTCACCATCATCTGGGTCGGCGTCGCCGCCGTCCTGATCGGCCTCGCTTTCAGCCTGTTGATCGGCGGCAGCATCACCCGGCCGCTGGCGGGCCTTGCCGGTGCCATGCAGCGGCTGGCCGCCGGCGACACATCCGCCAAAATCCCCGCCACCCGCGCGCGCGACGAAATCGGTGAAATGGCCCGCACGGTGATCGTGTTCCGCGACAACATGATCGAACGCGAGCGGCTGAGCGCCGCCCAGGGCGAGCAGAGCCGCGCGCACGAACTGCGCAGCGAAACGATTGCCGCGACCATTGCCGGTTTCGAGCGCTCGGTGGACGAGGTGCTGGCCAAGGTCCGCGACGCCGCCGAGCGGCTTGAAATCGCCTCCGGAAATCTCAACGGCGCCGCCGACTCGGTCTCCGGCGAGGCCCAGCAGGCGGAGAGCCGCGTGCGCGCCGCCTCCAGCAACGTCACCGCGGCGGCGAGTTCTGTCGAGGAACTGGCCGCTTCCATCGGCGAGATTTCCAGCCAGGCCCATAAATCGACGGAGGTGGCGAGCCGCGCCGTGCTCGAAGCGCGCCGCACGACCACTACGATGGGCGAACTCGCAAATGCGGCGACGCGCATCGGCGAGGTGATCAGCCTCATCCAGGCCATCGCCGGACAGACCAACCTGCTGGCGCTGAACGCCACCATCGAAGCCGCACGCGCCGGCGAAGCCGGGCGCGGCTTCGCCGTGGTCGCCTCGGAGGTCAAATCGCTGGCCGGACAGACCGCACGCGCCACCGAGGACATTGCCGAACAGATCGGCGCGATCCAGTCCGCTGCCGCCGATGCCGCGCAGGCCATCAGTCAGGTGAATGCGATCATCGAGGAAATGTCGGCGATCGCATCCAGCGTGGCGGTCACCGTCGAGGAGCAGAATTCCGCGGTGTCGACGATTGCCGAAGGCGTGAACAACGCCTCCGGCGAAGCCCGCACCGGCGCGGAAGCCATGAGCCGCGTTGCGAACGCCGTGCTCGACGCACGCGGCACCGCCTCCGATGTCAAATCGCTGGCTGATGCGCTCGCCATCGAGGCGGAAGGGCTTGAACGCCAGGTGCGGGATTTCCTTGCGCAGGTGCAGGCGGCCTGAACGCCGCCAGCGTAACTGCGCACCGCCGCCTTCACGTTTTCACCGATTGTGACTTTTCCGCCTCCCCTTGCATCGCAGCGCTCGCTATATGAAGGCACTTCGACCGGAGATTGCGGATATTGTCCATTCTGAGAAAAATCTGGCGCGTGGCCGTGGACGCCTTCTGGCAATTCAACGCCGACGACGGCTGGGCGATCGCCAGCCACATCGCGCTGTCGGCGCTGATGGCGATGTTCCCTTTCTTTCTGGTGCTGACCGCGCTCGCCGGCATCATCGGCTCTGAGAATCTCGCCGACGAAGCGGCGAACCTGATGCTGGAGGCCTGGCCCGAAGAAGTCGCCGGACCGATCGCGCGCGAGATCCACAATGTTCTGAACAGTGCGCAGGGGCAGGCGCTGACGGTCGGCGCCGCGCTCGCGCTGTATTTCGCGTCCAGCGGCGTCGAAAGCCTGCGCATCGGCTTGAAC
>JAEWCJ010000453.1 GCA_023390695.1 Pseudomonadota bacterium
CATTACCTGCTGCCCTTCGTGATCGCCGGCGTCGTCGTGCTGCACGTCTGGGCGCTGCACGTCGCCGGCCAGAACAACCCGGCCGGCATCGAGCCGAAGTCGGACAAGGACACGGTGCCGTTCACGCCCTATGCGACCGTGAAGGACGGCTTCTTCATGGTCGTGTTCATGATCATGTTCGCGTGGTTCGTGTTCTACACCCCGAACTATCTCGGCCATGCCGACAATTACATCCCGGCCAACCCGGCGGTGACGCCCGCGCATATCGTGCCGGAATGGTATTACCTGCCGTTCTACGCGATCCTGCGCGCGATCCCGGACAAGCTGCTCGGCGTCGTCGCGCTGTTCGGCTCGATCCTGATCCTGGCCTTCCTGCCCTGGCTCGACACCTCGAAGGTGAAGTCGGCGCGCTACCGCCCGCTTTACCGCCAGTTCTTCTGGATCTTCGTGGCGGTCTGCCTCGGTCTCGGCTGGCTCGGCGCCAAGCCCGCGGAAGGCGGCTACGTGCTCGCCGCCCGCGTCCTCACCACGTATTACTTCGCACATTTCCTGATCGTTCTGCCGCTGCTCGGGTTCTTCGAGCGCACCAAGCCGCTGCCGAATTCGATCGAGGAATCCGTGCTCGCGGCCAAGAAAGCCTGAAGGAGCGGAGAAAGGTCATGACGTTGCAACGCTCTCTTCTTGCCTTGGTGCTGGCGGCCGGTGTCGCCGCTCCCTTTGCGCAGCCGGCCGGCGCGGCGGAAGCCGCTCCCGAGCCCCCGCGGCAGAGCTGGTCCTTTTCCGGCCCGTTCGGCCAATTCGACCGCGCGCAATTGCAGCGCGGCCTGAAGGTCTACAAGGAAGTCTGCGCGAGCTGCCACGGGCTGTCGCTGGTCTCGTTCCGCAACCTCGCCGAGCCGGGCGGTCCCGGCTATACGGCGGCGCAGGCGGCGGCATTCGCGGCCGAATACAAGATACAGGACGGCCCCAACGACGCCGGCGAAATGTTCGAACGCGCGGGACGCCCGGCCGACCGTTTCCCGTCGCCGTTCCCGAACGACAATGCCGCGCGCACGGCCAATGGCGGCGCGCTGCCGCCGGACCTGTCGGTGATGGCCAAGGCGCGCACCTATGAGCGCGGCTTCCCGCGCTTCATCTTCGACATCTTCACCCAGTATCAGGAGCAGGGGCCGGATTATCTGGTCGCGCTGATGACCGGCTATGCCGACGCGCCGCAGGGCTTCACCCTGCCGGAGGGCTCGCACTACAACAAGTATTTCCCCGGCCACGCCATCGGCATGCCCAATCCGCTCAACCCGGATCAGGTGACCTACGAGGACGGCACGCCGCAGACGGTCGAGCAATACGCCAAGGACGTCACCGCGTTCCTGATGTGGACCGCGGAGCCGCACATGGAGGCGCGCAAGCGCATCGGCTTCCAGGTGATGATCTTCCTGATCGTGTTCGCGGGCCTGCTCTACTTCACCAAGAAGAAGGTCTGGGCCGACGTCCACGCCTGAGCGGCAATTCAGTCTTGACGAGGGGCCCCGTTCCGGGGCCCTTCGCGTTTTTGGCCCAGCGTAGGGAGAGCGGCATGGCACGCGCAGTTCTCGGCATCATCGGCGGCTCCGGCATCTATGAATTGCCGGGCCTGGAGAATGTCCGCGAGGAACACATCAAGAGCCCCTGGGGCGAGCCGTCCGGGCCGCTGCGCATCGGCGAGATGGCCGGGCTGCCGGTGGTGTTCCTGCCGCGCCATGACAAGGGCCACCGCCTGTCGCCCTCCGACATCAACTACCGCGCCAATATCGACGTGCTGAAGCGTGCGGGCGTCACCGATCTCGTTTCGGTGTCCGCCTGCGGCTCGTTCAAGGAGGAATTGCCGCCCGGCACCTTCGTGCTGGTCGACCAGTTCGTGGACCGCACGCACAAGCGCGAAAGCTCGTTCTTCGGCAAGGGCTGCGTGGTGCATGTGTCGATGGCGCATCCGGTGTCGCCGCGGCTGCGCATCCATCTGGCCAGCGCCGCCGCCGCCGCCGGCATCCCGGTGGTGCGCGACGGGACGTATGTGTGCATGGAAGGCCCGCAATTCTCGTCCTACGCGGAGAGCATGACTTACAAGCAGCTCGGCTATTCGGTGATCGGCATGACCAACATGCCGGAGGCCAAGCTCGCCCGCGAGGCGGAGATCTGTTACGCGACCGTCGCCATGGTGACCGACTACGATTGCTGGCATCCCGACCACGACGCGGTGACGGTGCAGGACGTGATCAAGGTGCTGATCGGCAATGCCGAGAAGGCGAAGACACTGGTCGCGCAGCTCGCCAAGGATTTCCCGCGCGAGCACGAGCCGTGCCCGATCGGTTCCGACCGCGCGCTCGACAATGCCTTCATCACCGCGTCGGACGCGCGCGATCCGGAGCTTCTGAAGAAGCTGGATGCGGTGGCGGGGCGGGTGCTGGGCCAATAGGCTTTTGGCGATCGGATGCGGTGCTGTGTCTAATCGTGTAGGATGATCACATGCTTTCTGTATGTGTGTTCATCGAAAGTCGCGCGTGAGCAGGTACAAGCTCCGTTCATTCCCGCACCCGGGTCCGCGCAAAGCGCGGCCCGAGTGCAAGCTCCAGCGGGAATCCAGTGACATGGGCTCTGGGTCCCCGCTTTCGCGGGGACGAACGGAGGCATATCAATTCTGCCTCGCGTACATATGCATAAACTGGGACCCTTCCGGATGACCGCCGACCAACCGCCTGCGCCGTCCGCGACGGCCACATCGGTTTCGCCCAAAATTCTGCTCGCCGTCTTCACCGCCGCCATCTTCCTGAGTGCGGCGCTGCTGTTCGCAGTGCAGCCGCTCTTCGCCAAGATGGTGCTGCCGCGGCTCGGCGGCTCGCCCGCGGTGTGGTCGGTGGCGATGGTGTTCTTCCAGGCGGTGCTGCTGCTGGGCTACGCCTATGCGCATCTGATCACGCGCGTGCTGCCGGGGCGCTATTCGGTCGTCGTCCATCTCGTCGTCATGGCGATTGCGACTCTGGCTCTGCCGTTGTCGATCGCGACCGGCTGGGGGCGCCCGCCGCAGGAGGGCGAGGCGTTCTGGCTGCTCGGGCTGTTCGCGGTCTCGATCGGCCTGCCGTTCTTCGCCTTGTCGGCGAACGGGCCGCTGCTGCAGGCCTGGTTCGCGCGCACCGGACATCCCGATGCCAAGGACCCGTATTTCCTCTATGCCGCCAGCAATGTCGGCAGCTTCCTCGCGCTGTTGTCCTATCCGTTCCTGATCGAGCCGTTCAGCCGCCTCGGCCAGCAGACCTTCGGCTGGTCGGCGGGCTTCTATCTGCTGATCGCGCTGATCGCCGTCTGCGGCGTGTTCATGCTGCGATCGCGCAACGCGCTGCCCGACATTGCCGACGACGCTGGCGCAGCGCCGACTTTTCGCGATGCGCTGATCTGGGTGGCGCTGGCGGCGGTGCCGTCCGGCCTGCTGATCGCGGTCACCGCGCATATCTCGACCGACATCGCCGCCACGCCCTTTCTCTGGGTGATCCCGCTGGCCTTGTATCTTGCGACCTTCGTGATCGTGTTCCAGTCGAAGCCGGTGCTTCCGCACCGGTGGATGACGCTGATCCAGCCGAGCGCGATCGTTCTTCTGGTGATCTGGTACGCGACCGCGCCGAGCGACCAGATCCTGTGGGCGCTGCTGGTCAATATCTTCGGCTTCTTCATCCTGGCGATGGTCTGCCACGGCGAACTCGCCGTTCGCCGTCCGCCGGCGCGCTATCTCACCGGTTTCTATCTGTGCCTGTCGCTGGGCGGGGTGATCGGCGGCATCTTCGCCGGCTTGATCGCATTCCGGCTGTTCTCGTGGGTGGCCGAATATCCGCTGCTGATCGTGCTCGCGGCATTGTGCCGGCCCGGCAGCATGCGGCTGCGCGGCCGGTGGGACAGCGGTTTCCTTGTCGCCGTCCTCGCAGCGGCGGTGGCGATGCTGATGATCGCCAATCTGTATCGCCCGGAACTCTCCGAGGGGGAATTCATTCTCTGGATCGGGTTCCTCCTGGTGATGGCGGTCGTGTTCCAGCGCTCGACGCTGAAATTCACCACGCTGATCGCGCTCGCCTTCGTGTTCACCGTGCTGTTCGGAGTCGACAGCGGCCGGCGCGATTTCGTGCGCAGCTTCTTCGGCGTGCACAAGGTGGTGGAGGTGGATGACGGCCAGTTCCGCATCCTCAAACACGGCACGACCGAACACGGCGCGCAGCGCATCCGCGACGGGCACGGCCAGCCGGTCACGGGCCGGCCGGAAGTGCTCACCTATTATCACCTGCAATCGCCGATGGCGCAGGGACTTGCCGCGACGCGCATGAAGAAGGGCGCGCCCATCCGCATTGCCGTTGTCGGTCTCGGCACCGGCTCGCTCGCCTGCCAGATCAAGGCCGGTGACAGCCTGCACTATTACGA
>JAEWCJ010000472.1 GCA_023390695.1 Pseudomonadota bacterium
CCATCCAGCATTGCGGTCCGTCCTTGAGCGCGGCATCGGTTATCGGCTGATGTTCCTTGAGAGTCAGATATTGGTCGCCGTCTTGCTGCGGCTCATTGATCGCGGAGTCGTGACGTTGCCAATGCACGACGGACTGATGGTCGCGCAATCGAAGGCCCGCGCGGTGGCCCGCGTCATGGGCGATGTGGCGGAAGAACTCACCGGCTGCCGGTTGCCGGTCACGCGGAAGGAACTCACCACTTATGCGCCTCCCTAAGCCTTATTGGGGGTCTCTAAGAGGTCTGGCGGGCGGCTGACCGGGGGCTGAGCGGCTATGGGGATGAGAAACACCTCCTCTCCCTTTCTTCATAAAGGGTGGGGCGGCTTGCTCTCCGGTGCGGGGCGCACGGGCAGACGGCTCGAATTAGCCTTTGGACTTGCGGGGCGGAATCAGCAGCCGATCAGGCGTAGTCTTTAGCGCCTTCGCGATGCGAGCGAGGACGACAATCGTCACATTCCTTTTGCGGCGTTCTACCTGCGAGATGTAGGTCCGATCTAGGTCCGCCTCGAAGGCAAGCTCCTCCTGAGACAGGCCAGCAGCTTTGCGAGCCCGCTTAACGGTCTCTGCGACAACCCGGATGATGCCCGTCTCGTCTTCCATCCCGCCGAGAGGGCCGCTACGATGACTTTCGGTCTACGGACTATGAGTCTCATTTGGGATGAGCTAAGACGACCCAATGACATATCCAGGAGCAGCGCGATGACGCAGGGACCGGACACGCTACATGCTCGCGATTCCTTTACGCAGCGCATCGAAGATGACGGCGGAGCAGTCGTAAGCTTCTGGGGATTGGTCTTCCTTATTGCCTGGGCGGCTGACGCCACGTTGAAGGCCACAGGGTTGATACCCGTGCCTTGGCGGTGGCTGGTCGTGATGTTGCTAATGGTCGCGGCCGTCGCTTTGACGCTTCGGCGAGCGCCGCATGATGTGAAGTACTATTCTTACCAGCTACGCTACGTCGTTATCTTTGTTCTGGGCTGCGTGGCAGGCAGATACTTTATCAATTCGGGCGGCATCGGTTGGGAATAGTCACTTCATGGGCCGCGTCTCTCTCACGGCGCTAGTCGCACCACGGGCGTGGCGTGCGTGGGCAGGTGGTTGCTCCGCATTGGAAGGGAACGGCTAGCCGCTCCGCAATCAGAATTGCCCCGACATCTCGTCCATCAGCTTTTAATATTCCGCACCGACGCCCAAAGTTGCATGCGTCAGTGCCTTCAGTGCCGGGGCGGCATGAACACGCCACGAACTCAAAATCTAGCTTCCCACCGCGAACGAGGTCACGCAGCCGCCGTGTTGCCGTGCCGCCGAGTTCTTCCTCAGCCGCACATTGTGCACGGCGGGTCTCTGGCGCGTTGAATCCCACCAGCCGCACATCAGGCCTCCTGTGATGTACGCGGATCGTATCGCCGTCGATTACGGAGACGTTGCTTGGGTCAATGGGGGCGGATCGAGCAAGGCTTGCATAGAAATATGCGGCCACAACCCCGAGGATCACCGCAAGCGCCACTAGACGGCGCCAATCATATCGTTCGCGCCATGGCAGTTCGCGCCAGCGTTTTGCGGCCTCTTCCTCGTATGCGTTCCAAACCCGCCAGCCCATGTGAGAAGCATACAACAACATCGTCTCCACAGGGCGATCCTGGGGACACTCTCGCAGTCTTGTCCTTTCGATAGATTCGAGGCGGCGGGGCAGATTGGCGGGGTGGTAAGAAATGTGGTAAGAAGACCACGAACGTCCGTTCGGGCCACCAGCATAAGCCGTTGATACTTAAGCAGAAGACTCCCGCCGGGGAGTTTGGCTGGGGAACTAGGATTCGAACCTAGATTAACGGAGTCAGAGTCCGCTGTTCTACCATTGAACTATTCCCCATCATGAGCTGTTGATCCGGCCCAACATGCCATGAGGTGCGACTCCGGTGTGGCCGGGCGCGCCAAGGATTTAGTGCGCGCGCCGCGCGCTGTCCAGCCCAAGCTTGCGCCTGCCGGGCTTTCACCGGATGGTCCGGCGGACGGCGCGGCGATTCAGGCCGCTTCGGGCCGAGCAGGGAGGACGTGCGGACATGGACAAAGTGACCAATATTACCGGCCGCCAGATCGCGGCGGCGCGCGCGCTGACCGGCGTCAGCCAAAGCGATCTGGCCAACGCGGCGAAACTTTCGTTGGCGGCGCTCAAGCGCATGGAGGCGAGCGGCAGCGCCTCGCCCGGCACCTCGGAGAGTTTGCAGGCCGTGCGCCGGGCGCTGGAGGAGTTCGGCGCCGTCTTCATCCCGGAAGGCGACGGCCTCGGCGGCGGCGTGCGGCTGAAATTCACCCGGCTCGACGTGAAGCAGATCGGCCGCCTGGAAAGCGAAGGCGGCCCGGCCCGCAGCGACGACGTGCCGTAACGCGCGCGTTCACACTTTCTCCAGCGCCGCCAGCAGATCCTCGGTGATGTCGTCGGGATGTTCGAGGCCGCAGGAGAGCCGCACCAGCCCGTCGCCGATGCCAAGCTCGGCGCGCTGCTCGGGTTTGAGCCGCTGATGCGTCGTGGTCGCGGGATGGGTGATCAGGCTCTTGGCGTCGCCGAGATTGTTGGAAATCCGGATCAGCTTCAGCGCGTCGAGGAAGCGGAAGGTCGCCGCCTTGTCGCCCTTGATATCGAAGGCGATGAGATTGGAGCCGCCTTTCATCTGCTTGCGGATGATCGCCGCCTGCGGATGGTCGGGGCGGCCGCAGAAGATCAGGCGCGCGATTTTCGGATGCTCGGCGAGCGCCACCGACACTGCGGCGGCGGTGTCGGTCTGCCGCCGCACCCGCACCGCCAGCGTCTCCAGCCCTTTCAGCAGCACCCAGGCATTGAACGGCGACATCGACGGGCCGGTCTGCCGCAGCAGTACCTGGATATTGTCGGTGATGAATTTCTCCGAACCGAGGATCACGCCGCCGAGGCAGCGGCCCTGGCCGTCGATATGCTTGGTCGCGGAATAGACCACGCAATCGGCGCCGAGCGCGAGTGGGCTTTGCCAGAGCGGGGTGGAGAACACGTTGTCGACGACCACGGTCGCGCCCGCGTCATGCGCGATTTTTGACACCGCCGCGATGTCGATCACTTCCAGCGTCGGGTTGGCCGGCGTCTCCATGAAGAAGGTCTTGGTGTTCGGGCGCACCTCCTGCCGCCATTGGTCGAGAGCGGTGCCGTCGACGAGCGTCGACTGCACGCCGAAGCGCGGCAGCAGGTCCTCGACGATATAAAGACACGAGCCGAACAGCGCCTTCGAGGCGACGACGTGATCGCCGGCCTTCACCTGGCCCATCATCGCCAGCGTGACGGCCGCCATGCCGGTCGCGGTCGCGCGCGCGGCTTCCGCCCCTTCGAAGGCCGCCATGCGCTGTTCGAACATGGCGACGGTGGGATTGGAGAAACGCGAATATTGATAGCCGGGGTCTTCGCCGAGGAAGCGCTTCTCTGCCTGCAGGGCGCTGTCATAGACATAGCCTTGCGTGAGAAACAGCGCTTCGGATGTCTCGTTGAATTGCGAGCGCAATGTGCCGCTATGCACGAGACGGGTTTCGGGGCGGTATTTCGGACCAGACGCAGACATTCGAGGCCTCCTTCGGCCAACAAAAAACCCGGCCAGGGGAAACTCCCAAGGGCCGGGCACTGCGTCCCCGGCCTTTTAGCGCGTTATTTTACGTGGCGGCAAGCCGGCCGGCTCAAATGACCACGGATCATGTGTTTGAATACGACACGCTCCGACTTGTCGTCAAGCGCGCTGCCGGTTCTTTCTGCGCGGGACATGGCCCACCGCCCGTCACGCCGGTGCGCGCCTGGCGGCTTCGATGGCGGCCCATACCCGGGCCGGCGTCGCCGGCATGTCGAGATGGCGGATGCCGTAGACCGAAAGCGCATCCACAATCGCGTTCATCACCGAGGTGAGGGCGCCGGCGCAGCCGGCTTCGCCGCAGC
>JAEWCJ010000080.1 GCA_023390695.1 Pseudomonadota bacterium
ATACCGACACCGCCGACATCGATGCGACGGTGCGGCAGGTGGCGGCTTTGGCCCGGCAGGGTTCGGAAATGGTGCGCATCACCGTCGACCGCGACGAGGCGGCGGCGGCGGTGCCGCACATCAAGGAGCGCCTGCTGAGGATGAATGTCGCCGTGCCGATCGTCGGCGACTTCCACTATATCGGCCACAAGCTGCTCGCCGATCATCCGGCCTGCGCCGAGGCGCTCGACAAGTACCGCATCAATCCCGGCAATGTCGGCTTCAAGGACAAGAAGGACAAACAATTCTCCGCCATCGTCGAGACCGCGATCAAACATGGCAAGCCGGTGCGCATCGGCGCCAATTGGGGCTCGCTCGATCAGGAATTGCTCACGCATCTGATGGACGAGAACGCGAAGGCGCCGAACCCGCAGGACATGCGCGCGGTGACGCGCGAGGCGATGGTGCAGTCGGCCTTGCTCTCGGCGCAGCGCGCCGAAGAACTCGGCCTGCCGCGCAATCGCATCATCCTGTCGGCGAAGGTGTCCGCGGTGCAGGATCTGATCGCGGTCTATCAGGAGCTGGCGCGGCGTTCCGATTACGCCATCCATCTCGGTCTCACCGAAGCCGGCATGGGCTCGAAGGGTATCGTCGCCTCCAGCGCGGCGCTCGGCATTCTGCTGCAGCAGGGCATCGGCGATACCATCCGCATCTCGCTGACGCCGGAGCCGAATGGCGACCGCACGCTGGAAGTGAAGGTGGCGCAGGAACTCCTGCAGACCATGGGTTTCCGCACCTTCGTGCCGCTGGTCGCCGCCTGTCCCGGCTGCGGCCGCACCACCTCGACGGTGTTCCAGGAGCTGGCGCGCGACATCCAGGATTTCATTCGCGACGAGATGCCGGACTGGAAGACGCGCTATCCCGGCGTCGAGGCGCTCAACGTCGCGGTGATGGGCTGCATCGTCAACGGCCCCGGCGAGAGCAAGCACGCTGATATCGGCATTTCATTGCCCGGCACCGGCGAACAGCCCGCGGCGCCGGTCTTCATCGACGGTGCGAAGGCGACCACCTTGCGCGGCCCGAACATCGCCGCCGACTTCAAGGCGATGGTGATGGATTACATCGAACGCCGCTACGGCGCGGGCGGGGCGGGCAGGACCGCGGCGGAGTAGCCTCTTCTTCACCTCCCCCGCTTGCGGGGAGAGGTCGACGCGCGGCGGGTGAGGGGCGTTAAGTGAATGCTTCACGACCGCAGTCTGCTTCCTTTTTCCTTTAAGCAGGAACTGCAACCTCTCTCGGAGAGGGGTTGTCGAGACAAAATTCAAGTCGATTTCCGGGATGACGTTCACGCGCTCTGGAGGCCTGTGTCGAACTTCAACCAAAAGTTGCACATTGGTTTGATTTCGTGCAAGCTGGCTGCGCGTTCGATCAGCCGGTGAACCATGCGTTTTCTGCGGGCAATTCTCGGAAATGTCAGCGAGCAAGCCGGTGAACCCGACCATGCGGATTCCGACCATGTGATGGTCAGTCTGGTGGTGCTTTATGACACCTATATCGAGCTTGATCTCGATGCGCTGCGCCAGGCTCTGGACGATGTCTTCCCGGGAGAGTTTCTGCCGCCGCGCGAGCAAGGCAGTTTCGTGATCGATGGTGCGGTGCCGGGCGCGACGTTCATGATCAAGAGCGCCGTGAAGGGCGCCGCTGGCTTGTTCATGCTGAACAATGTGCCGGGCCCTTACACCGAATTTTCCGATTTTGCCGACATTGCGGATCCGGCGTTACGCGATCGTGCCGAGCAGCAAAGCTGCTGGCTGTCTGTCGATTTGACGCATCCGACGGCGAGCGTCGAAGAGGCCTATTGCTTCATCGGCAAGGTGCTGGCGCGGATCGCACCGGACGATGCAGCTTTGCTTGTGCATCCGGAGACGCTCCGGAGCATGGTCTTCGATGAGAATGTACGGGACCGCCTGTCCTGTGGCGAGTTAGTGTTTGCCGTTCAATAGCGCGTTTCCAAGCGAAGTGGGCACCGGTTCGCGTGAAGAAAACGCGTCCAATCAAATGCCTAGAGTCTTTCACCGTTTCCACGAAACGGTGAAAGACTTCTAGCGCGCGTGCCCCGGCTTGAACGGAGTCGCGAGGCAGATGCTCGGCATTGCGGATGTCGCTCGCTGCGTCACCAGGTGTAGCAAGCGTAGCCCGGATGGAGCGAAGCGAAATCCGGGTGAATGGCGCTTTGGTCCCGCATTCCGCTTCGCTCCATCGAGGCTACGTTATTTCTTATTCCTCTCCGCTGTCATCCCCGCGCCCGATCTCGGGTTACCCGAGATCGGATGTTTCATTGCACAAGTCGGCTATAGCCAACTTGTGCTCGGGGACCCATACGGCCGGTCTTCCGAATCGTGAGTGCGGTGGCTGTGGGTTCCGGCTCGCGTCGCGCGTCGTGCGACTTGGCCGTGAGCGGGATTGCGCTGCTTGGGCACATTGCCGCCGCCTTCGCGTGCCTCCATATTCCCCGCATGAGCAACGAACCCGATCGTCCGCGCGCGGAGCAGCCGCGCGTTGAGCCCGAAATCATTCCGCCCGGCGAGGACATGCGCCGGCAACGCGGTGGCTTTGAAAGCGTCTTCGTCCATGTCGAGGAAGGCCCGGACGGCATCCGGCGCGTGCAACTGAAAAAGCCGGGGCCGTTCACCATCGTCCTCATCCTGCTCGGCATCGGCCTCGCGGTGGGACTGTTCTTTGTCGTGCTCTCGGCGCTGGTGCTGCTCTGGATTCCCATCGTCATTGTCGGAATCCTGTTCGCGATGTTCTCCAGCGCCGGCCGGCAATACTGGCAGCGCCTCCAGAGCTGGTGGCGCGGCGGGCGGTAGAACTCTGCGTCGTCCCCGCGCAGGCGGGGACCCATATGCTCCGACTCTCCGTATGAATGGTGTGGCTATGGGTCCCGGCTCTCGCTTCGCTTGGCCGGGACGACCGGAGCCTTGACATTTTCAATTCTATAGAATATATTCCTATAAATCTTTGCGCGGGACCGGAGGCCTCCGGTGTTGCGCGAAGCGATGGAGCGCCAGGAGGCGCAGGGCCCGCAAG
>JAEWCJ010000099.1 GCA_023390695.1 Pseudomonadota bacterium
TCGATCAAGAAAAACGCGCAGCTGCAATTGGAGGGCAAGCCGGCCGGCGACTGCATCGACTGCTTCCAGTGCGTGAATGTCTGCCCCACCGGCGTCGATATCCGCGAGGGATCGCAACTCGGCTGCATCCAGTGCGGCCTCTGCATCGACGCCTGCGACACCGTGATGCGCAAGATCGGCCGCCCCGAACGGCTGATCGCCTATGACAACGAGCTGAACATCAAGCGGCGGCTAACCGGCCTGCCGTCGATCTTCAACCCGGTCCGCGCGCGAACCACCCTGTATATGGCGGTGATCGCGATCATCGGCGGCTTCATGATCTACACTCTGGCGACACGCCATAGTGTCGCCCTCAGCGTGATCCATGACCGCAATCCGATCTTCGTTAAACTCGCCGACGGTGCCATCCGCAACGGCTACAGCCTCCGCATCATCAACAAGGAACTCGCCCCGCGCGAATTCTTCCTGACGCTGGAGGGCTTGCCGGCCAGTGTGGTGGATATCGTCGGCCTCCCCCTGGGCGCCCGCAAGGTCATCGAGGTCGGCCCGGATCAGACGCAGGAGATCCGCGTGCTGGTCAGCAACTATGAATATGATCCGCCCAGCTCGACTCCGGTCACCTTCCACATCATCGATACCAGGACCGGAGAACGCGCCCAGGCCCGCGACCATTTCCGGGCTCCGCAAAAGGACTGACACAATGCCCTCAAAGACAGAGCAACCGCGGGAATTGACCGGACGAACCGTCCTCATCGTCTTTATTGCGTTCTTTGGCGTTGTCTTTACCGTGAACGGCATCATGGCTCATTTCGCCACATCGACCTTCGGCGGCGTCGAAACAGCCAGCTCCTATCGGGCCGGCCTTGCATTCAGACAGGAGACGGATGCCGCCCGTGCGCAGGATGCGCGCGGCTGGATCGTGCGGGCCGCACTGACCCGCAATCCGGCCGGTGATGTGATTGTGGAGACGACGGTGCAGGAACCCAACGGCCAGATCCCGCAACGCCTGTCCGCCGAAGCACGGCGGGCCCACCCCACCGACGCCCGGCGCGACCACACGATCCTCCTGACCGAAAAATCGGGCGGCGTGTTTCGTGGCCAAACCGACGCCACCGCCGGACAATGGGACCTGATCATCGACTTCACGCGCAATGGCGAGCGCGCGTTCCGCTCCAAGAGCCGCGTCATCCTGAGGTGAAAAATGACTGAGGCCCGCGACTTCTCGATCTTCACCCAGGCCCGTCCTGACGGCTCCTCGCAAATCGAAATCGCCGTCGAGGGCGTGCATTGCGGCGGCTGCATCAGCCGTATCGAAAAGGCTGTAAAGGAATTGCCGGGGATTTCCGACGCCCGGCTGAATTTCACCAACCGCCGTCTGACGCTGGCCTGGCAGGATTCGCGTTTCCAGCCGGCAAGCGCGATCGACACGCTCGAACGCATGGGCTATCGCGCCTATCCGTTCAGGGCGCGTAACGTCGACGAGGAAGAAACGCGGCAGGCGAAGTTCCTCCTGCGCTGTCTGGCGGTGGCCGGTTTCGGCACCATGAACATCATGCTGCTGTCGGTGTCGGTCTGGTCCGGCAATGTCACCGACATCACGCCGGAGACGCGCGATCTGTTCCACTGGCTCTCCGCCCTGATCGCCCTGCCGGTTGCCGCCTATGCCGGCCAGCCGTTCTTCAAAAGCGCCTATCAGGCGCTGCGAAACCGGCAGGTGAACAAGGACGTGCCGATCTCGCTCGGCATCACGCTGACGCTGGTGCTGTCGCTGGCCGAGACGATCAATTCCGCCGAGCACGCCTATTTCGACTCGGCCGTCATGCTGATCTTCTTCCTGCTCTGCGGCCGTTATCTCGACCACGCCATGCGGCAGAAGACGCGGTCCGTCGCCGGCAACCTGGCGGCGCTGAAAGCGGAATCCGCATACCGGATTCTCGACAACGGCGAATTGGTGCAGATTCCCGCCGCAGCCCTGAAAGCGGGCGACCGCATCCTGATCCGCGCCGGCGAGCGCGTGGCGGCGGACGGTGTCGTCGTGAGCGGCAATTCCAACATCGACCAGAGCCTGATCACCGGCGAGATCGCGCCGCACAAGGTCACAAGCGGCGCCACGGTCTATGCCGGCAGCATCAATCTGGACGGCACGCTCACCTTGCGGGTGACGAGCGCCGCCGAGAACAATCTGATCGACGAGATCGATCGCCTGCTCGACAAGGCAGTCAAGGTACGCTCGCGCTATGTGCGGCTCGCCGACCGCGCCGCCCGCATGTACTCGCCCGTGGTGCACACCACCGCGGCACTGACATTTATCGGCTGGATGATGGTCGGTGCCGGATTCCACACCTCCGTTCTCATCGCCGTGTCCGTGCTGATCATCACCTGTCCCTGTGCGCTCGCTCTGGCGATTCCGGCGGTGCAGGTGGTGGCGGCCGGCAAGCTGTTCCGCTCCGGCGTGTTCCTGAATTCAGGCGATGCGATCGAGCGGCTGGCGGAAGCCGACACCGTGGTCTTCGACAAGACCGGCACGCTCACCCTGCCCGAGCCGCGCGTGATCAATGCCGGCGCGATTGATCCGGAACTCACCGCCGCGGCAGCGCGGCTGGCGCTGGCGAGCCGGCATCCGCTCGCCGCCGCCCTGGCGCGGCACGCGGACGTCAAATCGCCGTTCGAGAACGCGGTCGAGGAGCCGGGCCGCGGCGTACGCGCCAGCGTCGATGAGCGGACGATGAAACTCGGCAGCGCCGAGTTCTGCGATGTGCAGGAGCATCCCGCCTTCGCGGAGGCCGAGCGGCTCGGTGCATCGACCATCGCATTCCGCTGGGGCGACCGGCAGGCCGTCTTCATCGTGCATCAGAGCTTGCGGCCGGGTGCGGCCGAAAGCATCGAGGCGCTCGCCACCCTCGGCTTTGACATCCGCATCCTGTCCGGCGATCGGCCCTCGGCCGTCGCGCAGATCGCAGCGGCGCTCTCGATCCCGCATTGGCAGGGCGGCGTGACGCCCGCCGAGAAGGTTGCGGTTCTGGAAGACCTGAAGGCGCAGGGCCGGCGCGTGCTGATGGTCGGGGACGGCATCAATGATGCCCCCTCGCTGGCCGCCGCGCATGTGTCGATGTCGCCGATCACCGCCGCCGATCTGTCGCAGGCGCAGGCCGACGCCGTCTTCCTTGGAGAAAAACTGGATCCGGTCTTCGATACCGTGGTTGCAGCCCGCAAGGCCCGGCAATTGATGTCGCAGAATCTCTGGCTGACCACACTCTACAATGCCATCGCCGTACCGTTGGCGATTGCCGGCCTCGTCACGCCGCTGATCGCCGCGGTGGCGATGTCCGGCTCCTCCCTGATTGTCACCCTCAACGCCCTGCGCGCCCGCAATGGCCGCAAGGCGGCGGAGACATCTCCCTCTCCTGAACCCGTTGCGAGGACCGCATGAG
>JAEWCJ010000132.1 GCA_023390695.1 Pseudomonadota bacterium
TCTTGGAGGAGCAATAGAGTTCAGATCATCGAACCGAACCAAATCGGACGCCTACGAACCCTGCCGCCGCCCGTCCGCGATCTCTGCAAGCCGATGGGCATCGAGAATGGTCATGCGTTGTCGGCCACCGCTCACGAGTCCTTGCTTTTGCCAGAGGCTCAGCGTCCGGCTGACTGTGAAATACGTGAGGCCGGCCATCTCGGCGAGATCGTCGCGTGTGATCGGAAACTGGATCTGAATGCCACCTTCCGACGTGGTGCCGGCCTGGGTGGCAAGGCGAAGGAGTGCAGCGGCGATGCGCCGTTCGACGCTCTTGCCGGACATGTCGCTTATCCTCTGAACCATGTCCTTCGTACGCGCACCGACAATGCGTAACGTGTTGTCCATGATGGCTTGATGCTGCTTGATCAGGCCAAGGAATTGGGCGGTCCGCCAGGAAAGAACGATCGTGTCTTCGACCGCGGTTGCCGTGGCTGGATAAGGAAATTGCTGCAGTACCGCCACGCAGCCTAACAGGTCTCCCGAGCGCATGATGCGCAGCGTCGTCTGTGTTCCTTCAGCGCTGATCTGCGTCATCCGCACCAGTCCGCTGACCACCTGCAGCAACTGGTCCGGTGCGTCGCCCTGATGAAACAGCACAGAGTCCTTTGACGATTGCCGGATCGTCGCTGCGGATAGAAGCAATGATGCGATTTCGTCCGGCAAGCCGGAAAATAGGGCGCCTTGGATTGCTGTGGCGCGCAGAGCCTCTTGCTCCATGATCAATCTCGTCTGTGCGGCCACGTCGAATGATCTTCGAAAGATGTCGCCGGCAGATCAATCACCGACGGCAGTCTTGAATCTTTCCAAGCAAGCATCCGCATTTGACTACTGCTTTTGAAGTTCATCGCTGCTTACGCAAAAAATGATGCGGTTGCCCGCGGTTGTTTGCGCGAAATCAAACAGCATTCGCTGACCGGCTTCTATGTTTTTGTTGAGACACTCTTTGTCTTTCAGAGGTTCTTCATTAGACGGTGAACGCAAGAGGCGCCTCAAGCAATGAGTCGTGGTCTTAAATATGTATTTTATATGTTTCTTTTAGACTCTTTCTAAAAGAACGGGGGCAGCAAGTGGATATGAACTTGGACGCTAACGTTGGAAGCAGGGCCTTCCTTGTGGGGCATGAGGGTCTGGATAACCGGAAGGGATGTCTGCAGGCCGCGATGGTCGGCCTGCTGCTGTCGACCGTCAGTCATGCGTGTTTTGCACAGTCGGCGACCCCGGGGTCTTCCATCACCCTCGATCCGATTGTCGTCGAAGCCCAACGGCAACCGTCGGCCTCGCCATCACGCGCGCCGGCGCCGGCGGGGGTACAGCAAGAAGCCCCGCAACCAGCCCCGGCAAGTGTGGAGCAGCGCTTCAATGCTTTGCCCGGCGGCGTCGCCCTTGTGCCGCAGCAGGATTACGCCCTCACCGCGAATCCAACGGTTGCAAACGCGCTCGCCAGCGTTCCCGGCGTCGTCGTGCAGAGCTTTTTCGGCGGCAACGACCAACCGCGCATCCAGATTCGCGGCTCGGGTTTGCAACAAAATCCGGTCGAGCGTGGCGTTCTGATGCTTCAGAACGGCCTTCCGCTCAATCGCGCGGACGGTTCCTATATCGTCGGCTTCGCCAATCCGCAGCAAGCGGAGGCGATCGAAGTCTATCGCGGCTATATGGCGAACCGCCTCGGCGCCACGGTGCTCGGCGGAGCGCTCAACTTCGTCTCGCCGACCGGATCGAGCCAGCCAGGCGTGCAACTCTCGGTGAGCGGCGGCAGCTTCGGCCAGATCAATGCCGGCGGGCAGGCAGGGTTTCGCAAGGACAATATCGACGGCCTGATCCAGTTCGACACCAACCAGCGCGACGGCTTCCGCGTCTACAACAGCTCCGAGCGCAATGCCGTAAACGCCAATATCGGCATCAAGCATTCGGAGAATGTCAGCACTCGCCTGTTCATGGGTTATACCGACCTGAAATTCGACGTAGCAGCCCGCTGCCCAAGGCGGCAATGTATGCCGATCCGCGTCAGGTTCATGGCGGTCCAGTTATGGTCGGCGGCGTCGGCACGGTGCCCGGTCCCAATGTCAGGCGCGACAGACCAATGCGCGACGCGAGCCAGTTTCTGGTCGGCTCGCGCACCACTGCGACTTATGGCGCGCATCTGATCGACGCCGCGCTCGGCTATACCTACACCGACGACACCTTCCGTTTCCCGATCTCGTCGGGCGTTCGCACCACCGAGGGTGGCGATTTCACCGGGCTGCTCAGATACGCCTATAATCCTGCCGCCGCGGTTCTCCCGCTATTCGAAGCGACCGGACAATACACCATCGGTTCTGCCGATCGCGGCAATTTCATCAATCAGGGCGGAACGACGGGCGCGAGGTTCGGCGAGAGCGAGCTCGATGCCTCGACGCTGTCGCTGTTCGCCGGCTTCAACATCCCGATCTGGGAGAACGTCACGCTTTCGCCGTCGATCTCCTACGCGCATGCGACGCGCGACAATAACGACATCTACAATCTGCCGACCCGCCCATGGATTCAGTACAACGGCATGAATCCATACGTACTGCAGGCCAGCGGCAACGTGCCGGCACAAAACACGAGCTATACACGCAATTATGACGGCTGGAGTCCGAGCCTTGCTTTGTCCTATCGGCCGGACAATGTGCAGACATATTTCGCCGCGGTCAGCCGCAGCTTCGAGCCGCCTACGCACGATGACCTGCTCGCTACGGTGAATGGCACGCCCAACAGCAGTCCTGGCCGTAATCCGCAAAATCTGTTGGCCACAGCAGCCTTTTCGATCCCCGATCTGAAGGAACAGACGGCAACCACAATCGAGGGCGGCTGGCGCGGTCGCACGGCGCGCTTCTCCTGGGACGCGGTGACCTATTATTCGTGGGTGGACAACGAATTGCTGAGCCTGCGTGATGCCGC
>JAEWCJ010000165.1 GCA_023390695.1 Pseudomonadota bacterium
ATCATGCGCGATGACGCCGGCGAATTTCGCACCGGCGCCTGACGCGTTTCGCGAGCCGACGATTCCGATCATCGGGCTTGAGAGAGCCTGCACGCGCCCTCGCACGGACAGCAGGGGCGGCGCGTCATCGATCATGTGCAGGCGCTCCGGGTAATCGGGCTCGCCCAGGGCGATGTAGACGACACCACGTTGGCGGGCGCGTTCGAGTTCGCGATCAGCCTCATCCGCCGTGCAAATCCGTCCCGGGCGCTCGGCGCCTCCGCGGCGTGCCAGATCCGGCAGTGCCTGCAAGGCTTCGCGCGCCCCGCCATAGTGGTTGATCAGGGTGCGGAAGGTCCGCGGGCCGATATTCTCGCTGCGGATAAGGCGAAGCCAATCGCGGCGTTGATCGTCGGTCAGGCGCACACCGCTGGTGGCGCCTGCTGCGGTCATTGGGTTACCGGAGAATGGCCGATCTTACTTTCGGTCCCGGCATACAGCCGCGAGATATTGGCCCGGTGCATGAAGAATACGAGCACCGACAACACCAGAAACAATTGAGCCTCGGATTGATATCCAAACCACCAAAGCAGCACCGGCGTCGCCGCGGTCGCAACGAGTGCAGACAAGGAGGAATATCGGCTCAGCACAGCAACCGCGATCCAGATGCCGCCATAAGCCAGCGCAACAGGCCAGGCGAATGCGGCAAGCACACCGATATAGGTCGCGACGCCCTTGCCGCCTTTGAATTTGAGCCAGACCGGAAACAGATGGCCGAGAAAGGCGCCAAGTCCGGCGGAGATCGCCGCGTCCTGGCCCAGAAAATGCCAGGCCAGCAGAACTGCAACGGTGCCCTTCAGCATGTCGCAGAGGAGCGTTGCAGCGGCGAGACTCTTGCGGCCGGTCCGCAGGACATTGGTGGCGCCGATATTGCCGGAGCCGATCTCGCGAATGTCCCGGGTTCCAGCCAGGCGTGTCAGGAGCAGTCCGAATGGGATCGAGCCGAGAGCATAACCGAAGGCAAGGGCCACGGCCCAGGCCGTCCAGGTGGAATCAGCAGTCAGAAAGCCCATGCGTTGCCCCCAGAAGCCAACGCGCCGCTGGCTCTAGGCCGAAGCGTACTCATAGGCGGTACGTCCGGCAACGATTGTGCGGACCACGCGGCCCTCGAGCCGGGCCTCGTCAAAAGGCGTGTTCTTGCATTTCGATTTGAGCTCGGCCGGATCCAGGACCCAGGCCGTATCCATCTCGATGACAATCACATCCGCGGGCGCGCCGGGGCGCAAGGTCCCGCCCGGCAAGCCGAGCAATTCGGCGGGGCGCGTCGACATGGCGCGAAGCAGCGTCAGCAAGGTGAGGCGCTCGGCGTGCACGAGCCGCAACCCAGCCGACAGCATGGTTTCAAGCCCGATCGCGCCAGGTGCCGCCTCGGCAAAGGGAAGGCGTTTTGTTTCCACGTCCTGCGGATTGTGGTCCGACATGATCACGTCGACCAGACCTGAGGAGATTGCCTGCACCAACTGATCGCGGTCTTCGTCGGCGCGCAAGGGCGGTGACACTTTGAAGAAGGTTCGGTAGGAGCCGATATCGACTTCGTTCAGCGTCAGATGATTGATCGAGGCCGAGGCCGTAACCGGCAGACCAGCCTCCTTGGCACGGCGCAGTATCCCGAGCGATTCCGCGCAGGTCACCGAGGCGGCGTGATAGCGGCTCTGCGTCAGCGCGACGAGAAGCATGTCGCGCTCCAGCATGATGGCTTCCGCCGCCTTCGGAATGCCGTGCAGGCCGAGGCGCGAGGCGAGCTCGCCCTCATTCATCACGCCTTCGCCGATGAGATCGGGATCTTCGGTGTGGTGAACCACGAGTGCGTCGAAATCCCGTGCATAAGCCAATGTCCGACGCATCACCTGCGCATTGGTGATGCTCTTGGCGCCATCCGTGAACGCCACCGCGCCGGCCGCCTTGAGGAGGCCGATCTCGGTCATTTCCTTGCCCGCTAGGCCCTTGGTCAGTGCCGCCATGGGCGCAACATTGACGATGGCGGTGTCGCGGGCGCGGCGCAGAATGAAATCGACGATCGCGTGGTCATCGATAACCGGATTGGTGTCGGGCTGACAGACGATCGTGGTCACGCCGCCGCTGGCCGCCGCCTGACTGGCGGAGGCCAGGGTTTCCCGGTGCTCGGCACCCGGCTCGCCCACGAAGGCACGCATGTCCACGAGGCCCGGAGCGACCACACGGCCCTTGCAATCGATCACCTCCGCGCCTTCCGGCACGCCCGCCGCGCCGATGCCGCGCTTGGCATCACGGATCACGCCGTCAGCGATCAGCAGATCGCCGGCAAAATCCAGATCGCGGGAAGGATCGATGATCCGGGCATTGGCAAGCAGGATGGGGCGGCGGTCTGACAGCATTCTCAGGCGTTCGGCAGGTTTCGTGACAAGGCTTCCAGCACCGCCATGCGCACGGCGACACCCATCTCCACTTGTTCGCGGATGAGGGATTGCGCGCCATCGGCGACGGCGGAGTCGATCTCGACCCCGCGGTTCATCGGCCCCGGATGCAT
>JAEWCJ010000217.1 GCA_023390695.1 Pseudomonadota bacterium
CCCTACACCCAGCTTCTTGTTTCCTCGATTTTGCCGGCGTGAAGAGACGATGAGCGAAATCCTGCGGCTATCGGGCGTCTCGAAGACATTCACCATGCATCTGCAGGGTGGCATTCGCCTGCCGGTGGTGAACGGTGCCGCCTTCTGCGTGCATCCCGGCGAATGCGTGGTGCTGGCGGGCGCTTCCGGCACCGGCAAGTCGTCGATTTTGAAGATGATCTTCGGCAGCTATCGCTGCGATGACGGCCAGATACTTCTGGGCCATGATGGCCGTGTCACGGACATTGCCGGCGCGGATCCACGCCGCATCCTTGCGCTGCGACGCAGAGTGGTCGGCTATGTGTCGCAATTCCTGCGAGCCGTACCGCGGGTGCCAACCATCGATATTGTTGCCGGCCCTCTGGAAGCCGACGGTGTCTCGTCCGAGGCTGCTCGTGCGAAGGCCGCAGATATGCTGTCCCGCCTCAATCTCTCCGAGCGGCTCTGGCAGCTGTCGCCTGCGACCTTTTCCGGCGGCGAGCAGCAGCGGGTCAATATCGCGCGTGGATTTTTGCCGGATCGTCCGCTGCTCCTGCTCGACGAGCCGACCGCGTCGCTTGATGGTATCAATCGCAACATTGTCGTCGATCTGATTAAAAGAAAGAAGGCATCCGGTACGGGCATCGTTGCAATCGTGCATGACGATGACGTCCGTGCCGCCATTGCCGACACGCTTGTCGACGTTACCGCTTTCCCGAAAGCAACCTGACCATGACCGATAATCACAATGCCCTTATCCTGGCCAACGCGCGGATCGTTCTCGCCGATACGGTGATCGAAAACGGCTGGATCGCCATTTCGGGAGACCGTATAGCCGAAATCGGTGAGGGGAGTCCGCTGGAACGGGGTGAAGATATGGCCGGCGATCTGGTGATGCCGAGCTTGGTCGAACTGCATACCGATCATCTCGAAGCACATTATGTGCCGCGTCCGAAGGTCTACTGGAACCCGCTCGCGGCGGTGGTCTCCTATGACGGGCAGCTCGCGACATGCGGTATCACCACGGTTCTGGATTCGCTAAGAGTCTGGCGAGAGGACACAACCGACAGTGTCGATGGCGAGGCAATGAAGCTTGCCAATGCCATCGCGGCGGCGCGCGATTCGGGTTTATTGCGGGCGGAGCATTATCTGCATCTGCGCTGCGAAGTTCCGATGCCCGGCGTGGTCAATGAAGCGGCAACCCTGTTCACCCGGCCCGAGGTACGGTTGGCCTCGCTGATGGATCATACGCCTGGCCAGCGTCAGTTTCGCGATGAGGAAAAGCTGCGCACCTATTATCGCGGCAAGAATGCAGGCATGAGCGAGACCGAACTCGACAGCATGTTCGCAACACGAATTGAGTATCAAAGGCAGTACGGGCAGGACAATCATCGCGCGCTGGTCAAGCTGGCCCAGCGGCAGGCGACACCGCTTGCCAGCCACGACGACACGACTCTTAAGCATGTCGAACAGGCCTTCGACGATGGTGTTTCGATTGCCGAGTTTCCGACGACGCTGGAGGCGGCCGGGGCCCTGCACGAGGCCGGCATTCGCGTCATGATGGGTGCTCCCAATCTGGTGCGCGGCGGATCGCATTCCGGTAATATCGCCACCGCCGATCTGGCCGAGGCTGATATGCTGGATATCCTGTCGTCCGACTATGTTCCGTCGAGCCTGCTCGCGGCCGCGATTGCGATGCCGAAACTCATTGCCGGCATTGACCTGCCCAAGGCGATTCGCACTGTCACCAAGACACCGGCCGAAGCGGTGGGATTCGTTGATCGCGGCGAGATCGCCGCCGGCAAGCGCGCCGATCTTATTCGTGTGCATGTCGCGCATGATGTTCCTGCGGTACGCTCGGTCTGGCGAGCGGGAAGGCGGGTCGCGTGAGCCTGCCTCATCCAAGCCAGCCTGCTTGGCAGGCCCCGATCGGCCCCGGCGTGCTGGTCGCTGTTTGTGGCCCGAGCGGGGCCGGCAAGGATTCGCTGCTGCGGCGGGTCCAGGAGACGAACAACAATATGGCGCGCATCGTGTTCCCGCGGCGCATCGTGACACGGCCGGTATCTGCCTTTGAAGACCACGACACTGCAAGTGCCGAAGACTTCGATCGAACGCTGGCGAGCGGTGGGTTTGCTTTCTGGTGGGATGCGCATGGCCTGAAATACGGGCTTGCGGCAGCGATTGACGATGATATCCGGGCCGGGCGCTGCGTCGTCTGTAATGTGTCTCGCACAATCGTTCCTGAACTGCGCAGCCGCTATGCGCGCGTGGTGGCGGTCCTGATCACGGCTCCGCAGGAGATTCTGGCGGCGCGGCTTGCCGCCCGCGCTCGCGCGACCGACGGCGATCTGCCCGAGCGCCTGGCGCGTTCGGCCAAGGTGAGCGGGCATTTCGAAGCCGACATTGTGATCGACAATACCGGTGCGATCGACGACGGCACGCGCAGGTTGCAGAATGTCATCGAAAGCCAGTTCACCAGCATTTGGTTCTAGCTTACTAGTCCGATGCAGCGTCCGTCGCCCCGTTACGCCATCTATTTTACGCCGCCTGCGTTCTCTCCGCTTGCGCGTTTCGGAGCGGCTGTCCTCGGCTACGATGCGTCACTCCGCGCGGATGTTGCTCCCATCGCCTTGAAGGACATTGCTGCGGCGGAACTGGCGGCAGCCACGGCGGCGCCGCAAAAATACGGGTTTCACGCAACTGTGGTGGCGCCGTTCCACCTGAAGAATGGCACCGAAAATCAGCTGATAGACGCCCTGGAGCGCTTCTGCACCCAGGCCGAGCCCGCTTCCTTGGGGCCGCTGCAAGTGAGCATGCTCGGCGAGTTTATTGCCCTGACCCCGATGGCAGCCGTCCCTGAGCTAGATAGGCTGGCACGCCGCGCCGTCGAATTTTTCGATGTTTTTCGCGGGACGCTTCCGGAAGATATCAGCCGGCGTGACAATGGCTGTTTGTCGCCGCGTCAGTGGGAAAATCTGGCTCGCTGGGGCTATCCATATATTTTCGAGGACTTTCGTTTTCACATGTCGCTCACCGGTCCGCTGCCGGCCGCTGACAGGGAGCGCTTCCTGAGGGCTCTGACCGAAGCAGCGCATCCCACGATTGATACTGCCTATGACATCGATGCCCTGACGCTGGTCCGGCAGACCGAACCAGCGTCAAAATTCGAGATACTGAGCCGCTGCGCAATAGGCGTTCGTGCCTAGCTATCATCCCGCCGTCGCAAATTCGGTGAGGCAACGTCAAAGGCGCTGGCGGCAGATCGGGCCTTCCTCTCGGCCTTGATGAACCGTCGAGCGGTATGGTTTGTGTGGTCGGATGATGTCACGGGACAGGGCCGGGGGTATTGTCCAATCGAAAGAGAACTGAAGCTGCTATCGCGCTTGGCTGATAAAGCTAGCGGCCTTCTCGGCAATCATGATGACCGCTGCGTTGATATTGCCTCCGATCAGATCCGGCATGACCGAGGCGTCGACGACGCGCAGATTATCGATGTCCCTGACCCGAAGATACTGATCTACGACCGCGTCCGTGTCGCTTGCTACGCCCATGCGGCAGGTTCCCAAAGGATGACGGACCGTGCCTGCGGTCGCGCGAATATGCGCTTCGATATCGTCGTCGCTTGGGCTTGAGGGCAGGCTGTCGATTTGCGCAGTGACGAACCGCTGCACGCATGCCTGGGACGTCAGTTGTCGTACCAGATTGACCCCTTTGCGCAGTATCTTCCGGTCTGCCTCGTCTTGCAGAAAAGCCTGCATAATGCGCGGTGGATCGAAGGGGTTCGCCGTTCTGAGGCCGATGGTACCGCGGCTGCGCGGTCTCAGCAGCACGGCGCGGCAGGCAAATCCGTCATCAAAGGCAGGCCGGAATGGCGACAGATAGGGCCAGCTTTTTGCCGGGGTTGCGCGGAAAAGCAACTGGATATCCGGCTTTGACAAGGCGGGGTCGGTCTTGAGGAAGGCGGTCCAGCCGCTGGGCAGGTCGGATGCAAAGCCGCGGCCTGCGAAATAGGCTGCGCCGACGGCTATGCCGATGCGGTCGATCCGCATCGCTGTCCGGAACGGGCTGGACGGAACGCGTTGGTATTCGAAGCCAGCCTGGACGTGATCCTGAAGATTCTGCCCGACTGCCGGATTCTCGCTGACGACCGCAATCCCGTGGTACTTCAAAATGGCCGGATCGCCGATTCCCGATAGCATTAAGAGCTGCGGGGTTTGAATGGCGCCCGCGGCCATAATGACTTCACGTTCGGCGAAGGCATGATGGGTCTGACCACGCCTCACATATTCAACTCCGATTGCGCGTCTGTTTTGAAATAGAATTCTTGTGACATGCGCATGGGTCACCACACGAAGATTGTCTCGCTGCAGCGCCGGCTTCAAATAGGCGATTGCTGCGCTGCAGCGCCGTCCGTCGACCATCGTCGACTGCAGCCGCGAAAAACCTTCCTGTTCGGCGCCGTTATAGTCAGCGGTATGCGGAAAGCTTAGTGCGGATGTGGCTTGGAAGAACGCATCAGACAGGGGGTCCTCATAGCGGGACCGGACGGTCGCGAGAGGTCCGCTTGAACCACGGTAGGCATCCGCGCCTCCCTCCCAGCTTTCTGCTTTCTTGAAATAGGGAAGCACGCTTTCGTAAGACCATCGATCCAGGCCGGCTGCTGCCCAGCGATCATAGTCTTCACGATGACCTCGCACATAGACCATGGCGTTGATGGACGACGACCCACCGATTACTTTGCCCCGTTCACAAGGTAGAACACGCTTGTTCAAGCCATCAATCGGATCGGTGCAGAACATCCAGTCGTTGCGGCGCTCTTCAAGCAACTTTCCATATCCAAGCGGGATATGAATCCAAGGGTCGTAGTCCCAGCCGCCGGCCTCAAGAACCAGTGTCTTTTCATTGCGGTCCTCCGTCAGGCGGCTAGCCAGCGTGCAACCGGCAGAGCCGGCGCCCACGACGATGTAATCGGTGAATGTCTTTCGGCTCATGCGCGCCTCCAAACGCTCTGTGCGAACCGGAGAGCGACGTGCGGCAAATGCTGTGCCATCGCGGCGGATGCGGCGCCGGATCGCCGGTCTGTCGTACGGAACGTCTTGCGGCATGTGTCGGGCAGCAAGAGCACTGACGACCGATGCGCGTGTGCGCAGGGCATGCAACCGGGCTGTTGATCGACGATTTCCAAATCGAATGTATTGAAGGGCGAACGGGCAAGCATTCGTTGTCGCTTCCTTTTTGTTGCGCCGCATAAAAAAGCATCCATGTGCGGCACAAATGATCAGGAGCTCAAAACATATACGCTTGACAGGCTGCAAAATGAATACAGAATGTAGCTACTAAATGAATATAAATGACAGGCGCTACGACGCCGCGAGATGGGCAAAATCGAACACGTGAGCGTTTCTTTGATGTTGCTGTCGCGCACGGTTCGGTGCGCGCCAAGGGAAACACGTCGTCGCCGCGCTGAGAGGCTTTGACAGAAGGGAAACAAGCATGCACTCGGGGATATCGCGCCGAACATTGTTGCAGGCCGGAGGTGCTATCGTTGCCTCAGCAGGCGTTTTTTCGCCAGCTGTCCTGCGTGCGCAAGTGCCGATAATCCGCTATGCGACGGGGGGCGCAATTGCGCCCAATGAAATCGAGACGCTGTTCTTCACGGATTTCTTCAAGAAGAATGTGCTGAAGCGCTACGGTAAAGAATACAATTTGCAAGTCACATTCACGCGCGGCACGCCTGAGGCGGCCTCGTTGATGGCGGCGGGGCAGGTCGATTTCGCTTGCCTTTCGTTCCCGATCTTTGCCGCCTCGGTGCTCAAGAATGCGATCCCGGGCGGCATGTCGATTGTGGCGGACATCTTCCAGGACGGGCACAAAGGTTATGCCTCAAACTCGTTCTTCGTTCTCGAGGATGGACCCAAGACGGTCAAGGACCTAAAGGGCAAGAGAATTGCCGTCAATGCGTTTGGTTCGGCCGTCGATCTTGAACTGCGTGTCGTCCTGAAAAAGAACGGAATGGACCCGCGCAAGGACGTACAGATCGTCGAGGTCTCCTTTCCCAATATGGGACCGGCGTTGCGTGAGAAGCGTGTGGATTGCGCCGTCATGGTGCTGCCTTTCATGGCAGCGGAGCAGAACAAGGGCGGAATCCGCGAAATATTCAATGGAAGCGATGCCTTCCCCACATTCTCGGTCGTATTCAAGGCGGCTCGAAATGAATTCCTGAAGACACAGCCGGCGCTCATGAAGGCTTGGCTCGCGGATTATGTAGATGCGCTGCACTGGCTTTACACGCCGGAGAACCGGTCGAAGGCGGTTGAGGTGATGGCCGAGTTCGCAAAGTCACCGGTGGACCTGGTGAACAGCTACTTCATCACGCCGCGCGACTACTATCGCGATCGCAATGCCTGTGTCGCCGCCAAGAATCTGCAGGCCCCCATTGATGCGATGGTGCAAGAAGGGCTGCTGCCGGAGCGTGTGGATATGGGCAAGTTTATCGATACGTCATTCCTGCCTCATCCATGCACGGCATGAGGCCGCATAAGATCGCTGTCGAATCGTTATCGAAATGCTTCGACAGCGATACCGGTGAAGTGCTGGCGCTCGACGATATCAACATGGCGATTGAGACGGGCGAATTCGTCTCGATCGTGGGTCCTTCCGGCTGTGGCAAGAGCACGCTCCTCTACATGCTGGGCGGATTTATCCAGCCCACCAAGGGGCGATTGCTTGCAGACGGTGTGCCGATCACGAATCCCGGCGTCGATCGCGGTGTGGTCTTTCAGGATTATGCGCTGTTTCCTTGGCTGACAGTGTACGAGAACATCGCTTACGGTCTGCAGATGAAAGGCCTGCCAGTTTCCGAGCAGCGCGAAACCGTTGCCCGCTATATCGAGTTGATCGGTCTCAGCGGATTCGAGCATCGGTTTCCGCGGGAACTGTCCGGGGGCATGAAGCAGCGCGTGGCGCTCGCGCGCACATTCGCTTGCGGGCCCGATATTTTGCTTCTGGATGAGCCGTTCGGGGCGCTCGACTCGCAAACGCGCGAGATCATGCAGGACGAGTTACTCCGCCTGTGGCGAACCTCGGGCAAGACCATCCTGATGGTCACGCACGACGTGCAGGAGGCGGTCTATCTGTCCACCAAGGTCTGCGTGATGTCGAAGCGGCCTGGTCGCGTCGTTCGGGAATTTCCGGTTGCGCTCGACCATTCAGGCGATCGTGAATCGGTCGTTCTGTCGCGGGCCTATACGGAGCTTTATAACGAAGTTTGGCTGGCGGTACGCAAGGAAGTCCTGGTTCCGGCTGGAGCGGAATCCCGATGAAGGCGCGGCCGGTCCAATGTGCGGCGACCATTGCCAACCGGGTGGGGCCGATCCTGATCTTTATGGGAGCGTGGCAGGCCTTCACCATGCTGGGTCTGACCGACCCCGCGTTTTTGCCCGGTCTTGGCGCGATAGGAGACGCTTTGCTCAATCTCCTGGGCAGCCGCGAGCTCTTCATCAATTTGGGCGTATCGTTGCTGACCGGCATGTCCGGACTTGTGCTTGGAATACTCATCGGCGTGCCGCTCGGCATGCTGATGGCACTTTCGAAGCTGGCCGACGGATTTTTCGGCCCGATTGTGAAAGCAACCTATTCGCTGCCCAAATCCGCGCTAATTCCGCTTTTCGTGCTTTGGTTCGGCGTGGGCGGAATGACAAATATTCTTGCCGTGACGCTGACCGCGATTCTTCCGATCGTGATCTATACCTATCACGGCGTTCACAGCGTCCCCCATATCTTCGTATGGAGCGCGAAATCGCTCGGGACGCCAAACTGGAAAATGCTGGTCCGCATCCTACTGCCTGCATCTTCCCATGCCATTCTGACAGGCATTCGCATCGCGCTCGGGTTCTCGTTCATCATCACGATCGCTGCCGAGATGATCGTGTCGAATTACGGCATCGGAAAATTGATGTTCCAATACGGGGATAGCGGTGCCTACAATTATATGTTTGCGGCAATCGTCGCAGTTGTGATCGTCGCCTATCTCGCGGATGTAAGCTTGATGGCGCTCACGGACTACATTCTGCGCTGGCAAGATCCGGTGGAGAAGCATGGCTAGAGCCGCCGCATTGCAGTCTGCAGGCAAGATCGGGCAGAGCGTGATCGCGCTCTATCCGCTTGTTCTGATAATCGCGGTTTGGGAGCTGGTGACGCGGCTGGGTTACGTGCGGCCATTGTTTTTGCCGCCGCCTTCGGTCGTCGTCGTGCAGCTCTATAACCTTGCCCTGGATGGCGAGCTGCTGCCGCCCTTGATGACCAGCCTGTATCGAACGGTTGCGGGCCTCGCCATTGCCATGCTGGCCGGCATCCCGCTCGGGTTCCTGATGGTGCGCAGCCGGGCTCTGCGCTGGCTTTTTGAGCCACTTGTCGCCATCGGTCTACCGGCTCCCAAGATCGCGCTGATTCCCGTTTTCACGCTCTGGTTCGGAATCGACCACATGGCAAAGATCATGCTCGTGGCGTTGACGAGCGTATTTCCGTTCATCGTGGCGGCAGCGGCAGGTGCGCGCACGGTGGCTCTGAACCAGATCTGGGCCGCGCGCGCGATGGGAACCTCCGAACTCACGTTGCTGCGTCGCGTCGTCCTGCCAGCGTCGCTGCCGTCATTGATGAGCGGGCTGCGAGTGGCGGTTCCGATCGGTCTGTTGACCACGTTCACGACTGAGATGGTGGCAGGCGGCGGGCTGGGCGGCGCCCTGGTGATGGCGCAGCGCTATTTCGAGACGCCTACCGTCTACGCCTATCTGCTGGTCATGCTGGTCTGCGGATACGTCACCGATGTCGGTCTGCTGAGGCTGCGGCGCCGTGTGCTGCGGTGGCATGAAGGTTAGTTCAGGCGAGGATCTACAATCACGGAGGTCGGGATGACAACTATTGATCGAGACGAAAGGTTGTTCGAGGAGCGAGGTTTCAAGCGCCGCATGGGATATGGCGCGCGTCCGGCGCTCGTCATCATCGATATGCAGAAGGGTTTTACCAATGCGGACCAGCCGCTGGGCTCCAATCTGGATAGCCAGATTGAAGCGACCATTCCGCTGCTGGACGTTGCGCATGAGCGAGGAATTCCCGTCTTTTTTACCGCCTGCGTCTACGAGGATCCGGAAATGAAGGATGCCGGCATCTGGATCAACAAGATTGGCGGCTTGGCCTCGCTTCGCGCCGGAACACCGAACGCGGAGATTGATGATCGTCTTGAGGTGCGCAAGAGCGATGCGCTGCTGCACAAAAAATATGCGTCCTGTTTCTTCGGGACCGATCTGATGTCACGGCTCACGGCGCAGGGCGTCGACACATTGATCCTGACGGGCTGCACCACGAGCGGCTGCGTTCGAGCCACTGCGGTCGATTCCTGCCAGACCGGTTTCAGGCCGATCGTGGTTCGTGAGGCGGTCGGAGACCGCTCCGCTGCGGCACATGAACAAAGCCTTTTTGACCTTGATGCAAAATACGCCGATGTCGTTTCCCTCGACGATGCGCTGAGTTATCTGAAGTCGACAGGACACAACGCCTCGCGCTGAGGTGAAAGGCTGGATGTATCTCTAGCAGCCTAGCTCTGCCGGACTGGCCGTCCCGGCAGCCTAGTTGACGCTGCTCCTCGTCATCGGACTCACAAAAGCTCTTCATCAGAGGGACGATGACGGCTGCGGTTTTGATACCGACGACATTGGAGCGGCGCATCACGTTCTTCTGTGGAGTTCGATTGGGCAGGCGCCGACAATCTGAGCTTGACAGTTATGTAATTAGCTACAGAATATACCTATCATATGAATGTAAATAGTATCTTGTAGCGGGCGCAATCATTTAACTTCTGAGAAGTTCGGGGGAATCCAGATGAGTTCATGCAGGCAGTGGGACCGCCGTCATGTTGTGCGCGGTCTGGGTGCGAGCGCCATATTGGCAGGATCGTCCGGCCGGCTGTTGGCGCAGTCTCCGACCTATGTGATGAAGATCGGAACGCTGACGCTGAACGACGCGCAGCATGAATGGATGAAGATCTTCGCCAAGATCGTCGAAACCGACAGCAAGGGGCGGATCAAGGCCGAGCTCTATCCGGCGGGGCAGCTCGGGTCCGCACCGCGCATGATCGAAGGCGTGCAGTTCGGATCTATCCAGGTCTTCGTCAGCCCTCCCGAATTCCTCAGCGGCGTGGATAGTCGTTACGAGATTCTCGGCGCACCGGGCCTGTTCAAGGACACGGCCCATGCCAACCGGACGGTCCTGGATCCGGAATTCAACAAAGCGTTCCTCGCGCTGGGCTCAAACAAGGGACTCAAGGGGATCGGCCTCTTCATCAACGATCCGGCCGTGTTCAATACGCGGAGCAAGATCGAGAAACTGTCCGACTTCAACGGCAAGAAGATTCGCGTTCTGGCGTCGCCTATTCAGACGGAGCAGTTGCGCAAGCTCGGCGCGACGGCAGTCCCGATGTCGCTGGGCGAGGTGTTGCCGGCGCTGCAGCAGGGCACGATCGACGGTGTCATGAGCGTTCTGCCCGTGCTGACCGCTTTGCGCTTTTATGATGCCGCCAAGTTCATTCTGGAGTCCGATCAGGCGATGGTGACCGTGGTCTCGGTCGCCAGCAAGCTCTGGTACGACAAGCTGCCGAAAGAGCTGCAGAGCGTGGTCGACAATGCCGGCCAGAAGGCCAGTGCCCAAGTCTTCCCATGGGCGACTGAGTTTGCCGCCAAGCAGCGCGCGGCCTGGACCGCAAATGGCGGGACGATCACCAAGCTGTCGAAGGAGGAGCAGGAACAGCTCATGGCCGTGCTGCGGCCGATCGGTCCTGAGGTGAGTGCGAAGAAGCCGGAGGAGAAGGCGCTGTTCGATCTCCTGATGAAGACCGTGAACGCGACCGCATGACGGCGGCAACCGGGCATCAGAACCTCGCCGATCCGCAGCCGGTGCCATTCCTGTTGCGCCGGGTTGGCAACCGCCTGGCGCAGATTTGCATTATTGTGGCCGGCATCGCACTTCTGACGATCGTCGCGATCAACGGCGCCAATGTGATCGGCCGGTATTTTCTCGGTTCTCCGATCAGTTGGGCTGAGGAATTGATGCTGTTCCTGATGGTTCTTGTGGTTTTTGCGGGTGCCGCCACGGTCACCTGGCGGGGCGCCCATATCCGCATCGAGATATTCGTGGATTGGCTTCCGCCAAGGTGGCGACGGGCGGCGGCTTTCGTCACCGGATTCCTGGCGCTCTCGGTGCTGCTCGTGATCATCGTTGTGAGTTTTGAGATCGTGTCGACGCTTTACGCTTTCGATCAACGCAGCGATGCGCTCGAACTGCCGGTCTGGATCCCGCAGAGCTTTGTCACTATCGGGTCCGCGATGATGGCGATGATGATCCTTCTGCGTTTTGGATGCGAAGTACAACGCATGACGCATCCGCAGGACGGTTCTGCCGCCGAACAGGCAAGCCGCTCATGAGTGCCGTCGTTCTCGTCGCGCTGCCGATTGCGCTGCTGATTCTCGGCATGCCGATCTTTCTGGTTCTGCTGCTGGCGGCCCTGTTCGGATTCATTCAGATCGGGGACATCCCGCTTCGCACCCTCCACACGGTGATTTTCGGCAGTCTTGACAGTTTTCCGCTTCTGGCGGTCCCGCTATTTATCTTTGCCGGCGACATCATGGCCCGCGGGGGCATTGCGCGGCGGCTGATCGAGCTGATTCTGTCGATTGTCGGCGGGGTGAGGGGATCTCTTGCGGTTGCGACGATCGCATCAGCATCCGTGTTCGGCGCCATGTCGGGCTCGAGCGTCGCCTGCGTCGCCGCGATCGGAAAGCTGACTCTGCCGTCGCTGGTAAAAAATGGTTATGGCCGGACTTTCTCTGTCAGCCTGATCACGGCAACCGGCGTGATCGATGTGATCATCCCGCCGTCGATCCCGATGATCATCTATGCCATCGTGGCGCAGCAATCCGTCACCAAGCTGTTTCTCGCAGGCATCGTGCCGGGATTGATCATCGCTGTCGCGCTTTCGGCCTATATGCTGATCTATGCGCGCGTGAAATTCATCGCCGTGACCGACCCCGTCCGCTGGCAGAATATCTGGGCCACCGCCAAAGACGCAGTGTGGGCGATGATGGCGCCGGTGGTCATTCTGGGCGGCATTTACGGCGGGGCCTTCACGCCGACAGAAGCCGCCGGCATTGCCTGCATTTACGCCATCGTGATCTCAGTGTTCGTCTACAAGGAATTGACCTGGGGCGATCTCTGGACGATCACCGTCGAGTCCTCGGCGCTGATCGCCCAGATCATGATCATCGTCGCGGCGGCCGGTGCCTATTCCTGGCTGATCACCACCAGCGGATTCCCAAGCAAACTGGTAGCCTTCATCGACGGTCTGACGCTCGAGACCTGGCTGCTTCTGCTGGTCATCAATGTGATGCTGCTCTGCGTGGGCAGTGTGCTGGAGCCGCCGGCCGCGATCCTGGTGCTGGCACCGCTGCTGACGCCGATTGTCGAGAAGGCGGGCGTCGACCCGATCCATTTCGGCCTTGTCGTGACGGTGAATCTGGCGATTGGCATGTTCATGCCGCCCTTCGGCCTGAACCTGTTTGCTTCGCATGCACTGTTCGGCACGCCGTTGCCTCAGCTCTACCGAGGAGTGGTCCCGTTTCTGCTGATCTATCTCGCGATTCTGGTCCTGCTGACCTACGTGCCGGCCGTTACGCTCGCGCCGCTGTCATGGTTTCAGTGATTTACGTTCGGCCTCGGTGCGCCGGATCTCGGCCAGTGCATATTCGGTATTGAGGGAAAATGTCCGGAAGAATTTTGAAACCAGCTCGAAGTCGTGACGTGAGACATTCTGAAAGAGAAGATCGTTGACCCGCCGCAGGAAGGGAGCGAGTCCGACCAGCGCGGCTTCGCCGCGTGGCGAGAGGCTGACCAATACGCTTCTGCCGTCATCCATGTTCGGGCGTTTGACCAGAAGTCCCTTTCGGATAAGGCGGCCGACTTCGGTCGTGACATGCGGCGGTGCGAGCATGACGTGGTCCGCCAGGGCGCGGATTGTCACGCCGCTGGTTTTCTGCTGGTACGCCGTCCCGATCAACACCGCGAATTGCGAGCCGGTCAGGCCCAGCGCCCGTCCAAATGCCTCACGGCAGTCCAGCAGACGCCCAAGGGCGAGCACCATCAGGTAAAGCGTTTCGCGGAAGCCTTCGTCATGTCCGGATGTCAGCAAGTCGGGATGCGAAACCGTAACGGGCAATGCAAAGCCCACGTCCTGCTTCGCTGTTTTTGCCTTCTCGGAAGGCTTGTTTTTGGACGCTGGCGATCTTCGGGGCATGGTTTTTGTTGCGGGCATGAGCGCTCCAGAATCAGCGGGTCGGGTATTTATCTACACTTCTGCGTTGCACAAGAAAGCATCTATCCCCAGCGTAAATTAACCAGCCCGATTTTGACATCACCGCTTGACAGTTCAGCAAATAGCTACAAAATGTAGCTATATGTTGTACATAAAGTGGGGCCGCCGCCTGATGCGGGTCGATGATCGTGAATTCAGAAAGGTGCTGGGCCATTTTGCCACTGGCGTGGTGGTGGTTACAGCAAGCAGTGCCGAGGACCGCGCGGGCGTGACGGTCAATTCATTCTCGTCGCTTTCGCTTGAGCCTCCATTGGGCATGTTCAGTCTGGCGCAGAATTTGCGCAGCCTTGCTCTTTTCCAGAGCGCCGAGCGAATTGGAATCAACATTCTGACGGCCGATCAACGGCACATATCGCAGCGCTTCGCAACCGCGGGGGCCGACAAATGGGTAGGGACACCGGCCCGTGCGGGAGCCAACGGGGCCATTCTGATCGACGATGCGCTCGCTCATCTCGAATGTGAGCTTCACTCCGTCGTCGATGGCGGCGATCATGCCATCATCATCTGCCGCGTGCTCAGCTTCAGGATCAATGAGGGCGAGCCGTTGATGTACTTCAAGGGCGGCTATCTGAATGCGGCTGGTGCCAGCGGTACGGGCGGTGCGGCAAAGAATTCCGAACATATGCTGAGGGTCCAATGAACTACGTGCAGCCCTCGAAGGGAGCGGCGTCTGCCGCAAAGAAAGGTGTTACGTTGCGCACGGGAGCAGAGTTCCTTGCGTCGCTCAAAAGCGATGGGCGTCGCGTTTTTGTCGACGGTGAGCAAGTCAGGGATGTGACCACCCATCCGGCTTTCCGTGAAGCAGCCAAATCGATGGCGAGGCTCTACGATTTCGCAGCCGATCCGGCAATGCGCGAGATCATGACCTATACGTCACCGACGAGCGGAAACCCGGTTTGGCGAGCCTATCAGATACCGCGGTCTCATGAGGACTTGAAGGCCAAGCGCCTGGCATCCGAAGCCTGGTCGGAACTTTCTTTCGGAATGATGGGGCGGACACCCGACCATGTATCCGGTTTCTTTTGCGGGTATGCGGCCGTGCCGGAAGTATTCGCTGTCCAGGGTCAGCAATTTGCCGACAATGTCGTGTCCTTTTACGAATATCTCCGCGAAAATCACCAATACATCACCTACGCGATCGTTCCGCCTCAGATTGACCGCAGTAAACCGGCACACAAGCAATCAGATCCCACGCTGTATGCCGG
>JAEWCJ010000264.1 GCA_023390695.1 Pseudomonadota bacterium
GGCTAGCGTTTAGCCTCGCGCCGGGCGTTTGTCGCGGCGCGCGGCCGGCGGCTGATAGGCAATGCGGCAATGGTAGCTGCAATAGGGCACGCCGGCGACCGTCTTGCCGCCGCAGAAATAGAAGTCCTGCGCAGCCGGATCCCCGATGGGCCAGCGGCAAGTCTCTTCCGTCAATTCGAGCAGTGTGCGGCGCTGTCCCAGCGGGACGACGTTCTCGACCGGAGCGGCTTCCGCCTCGACTTCGTAATCATATGCATAGGCCAGCGCCGTATTGCCGCGCATGGCCGGCCGTGCGACCCGCAGCATATGCGTCTGACGGGGCTTGCGCTGCCGCGGCGCCGCAGCGGACGGGCTTTTGGCGCGGCCGGAAAGGCCCAGGCGATGCACCTTGCCGATCACCGCATTGCGGGTAATGCCGCCCAATTCCGCGGCAATTTGGCTGGCTGACAAGCCGTCTGCCCAAAGCTTCTTCAGAAGCTCCACCCGTTCGTCCGTCCAACCGATCATCATGGCCTCTCCCGGTAAGCTATCCGGCTGATTTCCCGGCAGAATCCCTCTTCCTCGCCGGACAGTCAGATTTGACTGGCCCAACGTGACGCAGGTACTAATGGTACTTGATGACAGTCCGCCGCACGAGATGTCGTATCCCGTGAGCAAAACACTACAAGATGGCTGGACTCGCCCGCAAGAGTCTGCAAACGCGCATCCCCAACCTTCCTCCCGAAAAACCGCCACTTTCCACTGCTTCTTCAGGACGCTGAGGTATGGTGCAACCGCCGCGGTCAGTTGACACCGGGATGAGCGGTCCTAAGATGTGAGCACGTGCCGCCCGAAGAGGCGGCACATTTCATTTCCACTTTCGAGACTTTGGGACGCTCTGCCGTGACCTCGCATCTTTTGCCGACCTATGCGCGTGCTGACCTCGCTTTTGAGCGCGGTGACGGTGCTTGGCTGACGGCGACCAATGGTGAGCGCTATTTGGATTTTACCTGCGGCGTGGCCGTCAATGTGCTCGGACATGCGCATCCCAAACTGGTGGCGGCGCTGACCGAGCAGGGGCAGAAAGTCTGGCACGTCTCCAACATTTTCCGGATTCCGGAGGCTGAGCGGCTCGCCGATCGGCTTTGCCAGAACAGCTTTGCCGACAAAGTCTTTTTTGCGAATTCCGGCGCCGAGGCCATGGAATGCGCAATCAAGATGGCGCGCAAGTTTCATGCGGTGAACGGTCACCCGGAGCGGTTCCGGATCATCACGTTTGAAGGCGCATTTCATGGCCGCACGCTGGCCACACTCGCCGCCGGCGGCCAGAAGAAATATCTCGAAGGTTTTGGTCCGGTCGTCGAAGGCTTTGATCAGGTACCGTTCGGCGACATCGAATTGGTCAAAAAGGCGATCAGCGCTGAAACGGCGGCGATCCTGATCGAGCCTGTCCAGGGAGAAGGCGGTGTCCGCGTTGTGCCGCCGCAATTCCTGCGGGCGTTGCGGCAGGTTTGCGACGAACACGGCCTCTTGCTTGTGTTGGACGAGGTGCAAACCGGCATCGGCCGCACCGGGGAATTGTTCGGTTATCAGCGCAGCGGCATCACACCCGATATCATGGCGCTGGCCAAAGCACTGGGCGGCGGATTTCCGGTCGGCGCGTGTCTTGCGACGGAGGATGCGGCCAAGGGGATGACCGTCGGCACTCATGGTTCGACATTCGGCGGCAACCCGCTGGCCATGGCGGTGGGCAATGCAGTGCTCGACGTCGTGCTCGATGACGGCTTTCTGGATCACGTGCGCAAGACGTCCATCCTGCTCAAGCAGCGGCTCGCCGAATTGAAAGATCAGTATCCGTCGGTGATTTCCGAAGTGCGCGGCGAAGGACTTCTCATCGGATTACGGGGGGGCGTGCCGCAGGGCGATCTGGTGAACGAACTGCGTGCCGAGAAACTCCTGACCGTCGCTGCCGGTGACAATGTCGTACGTTTGCTGCCGCCGCTTATTGCCGGCGAAGCCGAAGTCACCGAAGCTATCGGTATGATCGATCGCGCCTGCGCACGGCTTGCAAGCGCGCAGTCTGCAGTCAAGAAGGATGCCGTGGTATGAGCGGCAATAGTGTGCGTCATTTTCTGGATCTGATCGACATTCCGGCGGACGAATTGCGCGGGATGATCGAAAGCGCGCGGGCCATGAAGACCGCAAGGCAGGCGGGCATGGCCAAGCGGCCGCTGGCCGGACAGACGCTGGCGATGATTTTCGACAAGCCGTCCACCCGGACGCGGGTGTCGTTCGACGTCGCGATGCGTCAGCTTGGGGGCGATGCAATCGTGCTGACGGGGCAGGAAATGCAGCTCGGCCGGGGCGAGACGATTGCCGACACGGCGCGGGTCATGTCGCGTTACGTCGACGCCATCATGATCCGCACGCTGGATCACAACATCCTCGACGAGTTGGCGCGCCATGCCTCCGTGCCGGTGATCAACGGTCTGACCAAGCGGTCGCATCCCTGCCAGGTGATGGCGGATGTGATGACCTTCGAGGAACATCGCGGTTCCATCCGCGGACGGACGGTGGCCTGGACCGGAGACGCAAACAACGTGCTGGTCTCCTGGATGCACGCTGCCGAGCGGTTCGAATTCCTGCTCAAGGTCGCCTCGCCGCCAGAACTGAAGCCGAAAAAAGCGCTGCTGGATTGGGCGATGAATTCGGGGGCCGCGATTGAGGTCGGCGAGGATCCGGAAGAGGCGGTCAAGGGTGCGGATTGCGTCGTGACCGACACCTGGGTCTCGATGGGTGACGAGCAATCGAAGGTCAACCGCCACAATTTGCTGAGCCGTTACCAGGTCAATGCCAAACTGATGGCGAAAGCGCGGCCGGACGCCATCTTCATGCATTGCCTGCCGGCACACCGGGGCGAAGAGGTCACCGACGAGGTGATGGACGGTCCGCAGTCGGTCGTATTCGATGAGGCGGAGAACCGCTTGCATGCGCAGAAGGTCATCCTTACTTGGTGCCTGAACGCGGCCATGTGATGAAAAACATCGAAATTCCGTCAAGAACGCCGGCGGCCGAATCCGCTGACGATACGATCCTGCCGTTTGAAGTGGCTGCGCTGGACCTGCGCGGCCGCGTGGTCCGGCTTGGGCCGGCGGTGGACGAGGTTTTGTCCCGGCACGATTATCCTGCTCCGGTTGCCAGCCTGCTGGGCGAAGCCGTGGCGCTCGCAGTCCTGTTCGGGTCGGCCCTGAAATTCGATGGCCGGTTCATTCTGCAGACCCAGACCGATGGCCCGGTGCGGATGCTGGTCGTCGATTACGTGACCGGTGGCCAGGTGCGTGCCTGCGCCCGCTTCGACAAGAACCGCGTCGCGGCGGCCATTGCGGAGAAAAAGACGGCCTCGTCCGATCTGCTCGGCCGGGGTCATCTGGCGATGACCATCGACCAGGGCCCGGATATGAACCGATATCAGGGCCTTGTTGCGCTGGACGGCGGCAGCCTGGAAGACGCCGCGCATGAATATTTTCGAAGCTCGGAACAAATCCCGACCCGCGTCCGCCTCGCGGTGGCCGAGGAGTTTCGCAGCGGGCAAACCGACAGTCTCCAGCATCGCTGGCGCGCCGGCGGGATCATGGTGCAGTTTCTGCCCAAGGCGTCCGAGCGCAAGCGTGTCGCCGATCTCGATCCGGGTGATGCTCCGGAAGGCTTCGAGAAACATGAGGTGGCGGAAGATGACGCGTGGGTCGAGGGCCGCTCGCTGATCGAGACCGTGGAGGATATCGAGCTGATCGATCCCGCGTTGTCGACTGAAAAGCTGGTCTATCGACTGTTCCATGAGCGCGGGGTTCGCGTGTTCAATAACGCAACCGTCGTTGCACAATGCTCATGCTCGCGTGAGAATGTGGAAGCCATGTTGCGCAGCTTCTCGCAGGACGATCGCGATCATATGGTCGAGAACGACAAGATTGCGGTGACCTGCGAGTTCTGCAGTCAGACCTATATATTTGCCCCCGACGAGGTCCGGGATTCGGACGACTCCGGAGAGGTCAATTGATAGTGCGGATGCCCGCCCCCGAATCCAGCGAGAAGGCGGGAATTTCAATATCGAAACGTTCGCCTTCGCCAGTGACCATGCCGTAGCTGCCGGCCATGAATCCGGACGATGTCGGCAGCGGGACACCGCTGGTGTATTCGAAAGACTCTCCTGGTTCCAGCGTCGGCTGTTCGCCGACCACGCCGGCGCCGCGAACCTCCTGATTTCGCCCTTGAGCATCAGTGATCTGCCAATGCCGGGTCATCAATTGGACGGTGGTCTGGCCCAAATTGCAGATCGTGATGGTATAGGACCAGAAGAAATGCCCTTTGTCTGGCGCCGATCGCTCCGGCAGGAATTTCGGCGATACTGTGACTTCGATGTTTCGGGTAATGGCGCGATACATGTTATGGCCAACTCAATGAGCAAACGAAAGCATTGAACAGCGTCATCTCGGCGCTTGCAACGCTTGATGCGGTCGGCAAATCTGCCGCAGTTATAGGTCGGAAATCGAAGTAATGGCTCCTACGGTGCCCATAGAGCGCGATCTGCGCCTTGATCTGTTTCGCGGTATTGCCCTGTGGTTGATCTATCTTGATCATATCCCATCCAACATCGTGGCGTGGGTTACGATACGGAACTATGGGTTCAGCGATGCGACCGAGATCTTCATTTTCATCTCGGGGTTCACGGCGGCTTTTGTCTATGGCCGCGCCATGCGCGATTACGGTTTCGTCGTATCAAGCGCGCGCATTTTGAAGCGCGCCTGGCAAATATATGTGGCGCATATTTTTCTCTTCGCAATCTACCTTGCGCAGATCGCCTATGTGGCGCGCAGCTTCGAGAATCCGCTGTATGCCGAAGAAATGGGCGTGCTTGATTTTCTGCAGCAGCCCGACGTTACGATCCTGCAGGCGCTTCTGCTGAAGTTCAAGCCGGTGAATATGGACGTGCTGCCGCTTTATATCGTCCTGATGGTGCTGTTTGCGCCGATCTTGTGGGTGCTGTTGCGGAACGCGACGCTCGCTCTTGTCGCGTCGGTCGCCCTTTACGCACTGGCGTGGGAGTTCGGCTGGAATTTCCCCGCTTATCCCGCAGGCGGGTGGTTCTTCAATCCGTTCGCGTGGCAATTATTGTTTGTGTTCGGCGCCTGGTGCGCGGTAGGCGGCGCGGAGCGGCTGAAAGGACTTTTACAGTCGCGCATCACCATAGCCGTCGCCATCGTTTATCTCGTCTTTGCACTCTGCATCACTATGACGTGGCATTTCCCGCGGTTGGCCCCGCTTGTTCCGAAATGGCTGGCCGAACTCATCTACCCGATCGACAAGACAAACCTCGATGTGCTGCGGTTCGCGCACTTTCTCGCGCTCGCCGCCGTGACGGTGCATTTCATTCCTCGCGATTGGCCGGCCTTGAAGTCGAAATGGCTGCGGCCCGCCATCCTTTGCGGGCAGCACTCGCTGGAAATCTTCTGCCTCGGAGTGTTCCTGGCTTTCGCCGCACATTTCGCCAAGGTTGAGATTTCGGGTGGGGTCGCGATGCAAATCGCGGTCAGTGTATTAGGTATTCTTACGATGATTGCGGTTGCATGGCTCTTGTCGTGGTACAAGTCATCTGCAGAACGCAAAGGGACGGCCAGGCCCAAAAAGCCGGACGCCGACCTCGCGGGAGGCGAGGCATGAAAGCGCTGATAATGGCGGTGTTTTGGGGGCTTTCTGCCGTTGCTTCGGCTGCGGGCCAGGACGCCATCGTGCCGGCAGTGAAGAGCGACCCTTGCGAGGTGCCCGGTTATCTGGTGGTGGGAGACGCCAAGCTGGAAGAGGTGGCGAAAGCGGCCAAGGAACGGCGGGAGTTGAAGATCCTGGTGCTGGGCACGGGATCGTCGGCCTTGGGGGGTGGAGGGGTCAAAGCATATCCTGTCCGATTGGAGGAGGCGCTCAAACGGCGGTTCCCCAGCCTCACGGTTAACGTCGTGACAGAGGCCAAGACCCGCCAGAAAGCTGCAGAAATGATCGAGAACCTTGAAAAAAAGCTGCTCGACCAAAAACCCGATCTCGTAGTATGGCAAACGGGTACTGTGGATGCCATGCGTGGGGTGGATCCGGACAAGTTCCGGCACACCCTTGATGAAGGCATCGATGCCATTCACGAAGCCGGCGCGGATGCCGTTCTGATGAACATGCAATACAGTCCACGCACGGAGTCGATGATCCAGTCCGGCGCGTATGCCGACACGATGCGGGTCGTGGCCCGTGATCGCGATATCCCGCTCTTCGATCGGCTTGAAGTCATGCGCTACTGGAACGACAACGGCAATTTCGATCTGAGTTCCGGTGCCAGGGACAGTGCGATGGCGCAGAAGGTTCACGACTGTATCGGCCGTGCATTGGCATCGCTGATCGTCGAAGCAGCAGATCTCGACCGTATAAAAGCGAGCCCGACACAGTGATGCGTACCCTCCGCCCTTTTTGTCTTCTGTCCTTGATGGGAATAGCTGCGGTTGCTGCCGCGACGGCGCCAGTCCGGGCTGACGATGTCGACAAATCGCCCCGCCCGAAATTCGAGTGCAGTGCGCCGCAAGACGTCACTCGCCTGATGAATCCGCTTGCGCGGACAGGAAAACGGCTTGCGGCGGGAGAAGCGATCAAGATTGTTGCCATCGGATCGTCCTCAACGGCTGGTGCCGGTGCCAGTTCGGACGCCACTACCTATCCGAGCCGGCTGGCGGCAGAATTGAGCGACATGTTTCCACGTCAGTCCATCACGGTCGTCAATCGCGGCGTGAATGGCGATGAAGCGCGCGGCATGCTGGCGCGCTTTGAGAAGGAAGTGATTGCGGAGCATCCGGATCTGGTGCTCTGGCAGGTGGGCACGAATTCGGTGCTGCGCGACGATCCGATCGCGCCGGCCGGCCGGCTCATTTATGAGGGCTTGGCGCGGCTGAAAGCGAGCGGCGCGGACGTGATCCTGATTGATCCGCAATTTGCGCCGAAGGTTCTCGCCAAGGCGGATTCCGCCGGCATGGTGGAACTGCTTGCTCACGCGGCGAAGGCGCAGAATGTCGATCTGTTTCGCCGGTTCGCGGTGATGCGCCACTGGCAGCAGGTATCTCACATCCCCTTCGAGGTGTTCATTTCCGAGGACGAGTTGCATATGAACGACTGGAGCTATGGCTGCATCGCCAAGCTCCTGGCGGTCTCCATCGCGGAGGCCGCGACCCGTCCGAGCCTGACGGCGAAAGCGAGTGCGCGCTGACCGTCACGGGAGCGCTTTTTGCCCTTTCGACCTTGAAAATCACAGGATAAGTAGAATCCTGCCGCGCCCCGGACTTTCCGCCACGGCCGCGGTGGGTTAGAGGCTGTTCAGCTCTTCGGGACGACAACATTGCCCCTCGATTTTCCCTCCGGCACCGACGGCATATTGCCCGACCGCATGGTCGCCGCGCTCGTGGATGCGGGCGGCATTCAGTCATCCCTGCCCTTCGCCGACGACCAGATCCAGCCTGCCAGTCTCGACCTGCGCCTGGGCAATGTCGCCTATCGCGTTCGCGCCAGTTTTCTGCCGGGCCGGCAGGCGAAGGTGGAGGAGCGGATTGCACAGCTCAAGCTCCACCAGATCGACCTGTCGGACGGCGCCGTTCTCGAGACGGGCTGCGTGTATATCGTGCCGCTCCTGGAGCGCCTCGAATTGCCAGCCGATATTTCCGCATCGGCCAATCCGAAGAGCTCCACCGGCCGGCTTGACGTCTTCACGCGCGTCATCGCCGATCACGCGCGCAGCTTCGACCGCATCGACGCCGGTTATCGCGGACCGCTTTATGCCGAGATCAGCCCCCGCACTTTTCCGGTGCTGGTGCGGCACGGATCGCGCTTGTCGCAAATCCGTTTCCGGCGCGGGCAGCCGCTGCTGGGTGCCGCTGCCTTGCGCGATCTGCATGCGCGCGAAGGACTGGTGGACAGCCAGGATGCAGACGTCAGCGAAGGCGTGGCCGTGGGCGTCGACCTGTCAGGCCTCGGTCCCGACCGGCTGATCGGCTATCGCGCCAAGCGCCACACCGGACTGATCGATGTCGATCACCGCAACGGATACGACATACTGGATTTCTGGGAGCCGATGGCGGCCCGCCCGGACGCCAGTCTGATACTCGATCCGGATGAGTTCTATATCCTGGCCTCGAAAGAAGCCGTGCAGGTGCCGCCCGACTTCGCATCGGAAATGGTGCCATTCGATCCCTTGGTCGGCGAGTTTCGCGTTCACTATGCCGGTTTCTTTGATCCCGGTTTCGGCTATGTCGGCGCGGGCGGTCGCGGATCGCGCGCTGTGCTCGAGGTGAGGTCGAGGGAAGTGCCTTTCATTCTTGAGCATGGCCAAATCGTTGGCCGCCTTGTTTATGAATCGATGTTGTCGCGTCCGGCAAAGCTATACGGCCAAGGCATCGGCTCGAATTATCAGGCGCAGGGTCTCAAGCTCTCCAAGCATTTCCGCGCTTGATGCGCGGGCACTTGCCGCGTGTGTGATATCCTGGTTATTCTGCAGTCACGCGGGCGTAGTTCAGTGGTAGAACGACAGCTTCCCAAGCTGTATGTCGTGGGTTCGATTCCCATCGCCCGCTCCAT
>JAEWCJ010000301.1 GCA_023390695.1 Pseudomonadota bacterium
CAGCGACATCTTCTGCTTCTCGTACCATTGCCGGTACTGGAAAAAGAAATCCGCGGCGGCGATGATCGCCAGAATGGCGACGACGATGCCCATCAGCTTGAGTGAGAACACCGCCACCAGCGGAAGGATGGCGGCCGGGTCGGTGGCGACCAATGTTTCCAGCCGGTCGCGCTCCGGCCAGAGCAGCATCGTCATTACTGTTCCTAGAAGCGCGATCTTGAGGATGCCTTTGACGAAATTCACCAGCGCGATCTTCGAGAACAGGCGCTTCAACCCGGACAGCGGCGAAATCTTGCTGAATTTCGGCTTCAGGCTTTCGGTCGACCAGACCAGCCGGTGCTGAATCATGTTGCCGCCGATCGCCGCAAGAGCCAGCAGCAGAAACGGGATAGCCAGCAGAGCGATGACTTCAAACCCGGTCTTGCTGGCGAAGCGGACGATGCCGTGCCCGTCCATCGGAATCCGGTGCGCATTGGCAAAAATGCCGCCCAGCGTCGTTTTGAGACCGCTGCTCATCGGCGTCGCGAACATCATGAGCAGCAAGGTGGCAGCGGCAATGATGAACCAGGTCGAGACCTCTTGGCTTTTTGCGACATTGCCGCGTTCGAGTGCGTCATCCAACCGTTTCTGGGTTGGTTCTTCCGACTTCTCGTTGTCGTCTTGTCCCTCGGCCATTGCGCGTCCCGGCTATGAATAAGGAGCCAGCTCGCGCAAAACGCCGCCGAGGAACTCGAGGAAAGTGCCCATCATGGCACTGACGACAAGAATGAGGATCAGGAAGCCGAGGAGAATCGACAGCGGCAGGCCGACAAAGAACACCTGCATCTGCGGCATCAGCCGCGACAGAATGCCCAGTCCAAGATTGAAAAGGATTCCGAAGACGAGAAACGGCGCCGACAACTGGATACCGACCTTGAACGCTCCGGCAACGGTCTTGGTGAACAACGCCGCAAGGTCACCGGCCAGAAATGACGCGCCAGGTGCGAACAGCCGGTAACTGTCGTTCAGCGCGGCGATTACGAGATAATGCAGGTCGGTGGCGAAGACGAGCGTCACACCCAGGATGGTGAGAAAATTGCCGACGATGGCGTTCTGCTGGCCCTGGGTCGGATCGACCGCCGTGACGAATCCAAGGCCCATCTGCTGCGCGACCACAGCGCCCGCCACCTGCAACGCCGAAACGGTCAATCGCGCGGTCAGCCCCAGCACCGCACCGATCAGCAATTCCTGAGCCAGCATCTGCAGGACCGGCCCGAACTGACGCAGATCCAGCGCATAGGCCTCGCGGTGCAGCGGCAGGAAGATCGCCGCCAGCATCAGCGCGACGGTGAGGCGCACGCGCACCGGCACCGTCATTTCGCCGAGCCCCGGCAACAGCATCACCATCGTTCCGATGCGCGCGAATACCAGCAGGAAAGCCGCGGCCAGCGACGGAAGGACGGAAACGTCGACGGTCATGCCATGCGGCCTCAGCCGCCGGTGATGCGGCTTGCCAGCCGCAGCATATGGCCCTGCAACAGGTCGGCCATGAACGGCAATGCGACAAGCATCGCGATGAAAATCGCAAGGATCTTCGGAACGAAGACCAGAGTCATTTCCTGAATCTGCGTGAGCGCCTGGAACAGCGAAATGGCGACGCCCACGAACAGCCCGACCAGCATCAGCGGGCTGGCCACCAGCACCAACGTGATGATCGCGTCGCGCGCGACATCAAGCACTTCCGGTCCGGTCATTTCAAATCCGCCCCCGCCCCGCGCGCGCCGTCAGATCGGCATGCGCATGATCTCTTCGTAAGCCTGGATGACCTTGTCGCGCACGGACACCAGGGTCTCGATTGCCGTCTCCGATTCGGCGACGGCTGTCACGACGTCAACGACATTGGCTTTGCCGGTCGCCGCCGCTTGTGCCTGCGTATCGGCGCTGCGACCGGCCGTCGCCACTGCGGCCACCGCGTCCTTGACCATGGCGCCGAAGTTCTCGGTGCCGCCGAGACCCGCGCCTTTCGTCAATCCGGCAGCCAACCCGCCGCCGGGATCGGTCAGCTTGGCAAGACTGGCATAGGCATTGGCGGCGCCGATCGGCGAGGTCATGATGTGCTCCGTCAGGCTTTCAGAATTTCAAGGGTGCGCTGGATCATGCGCCGCGTGGCGCCGATCACGTTGACATTGGCTTCGTAAGACCGCTGCGCCTCGCGCATGTCGGTCATTTCCACGAGCGAATTGACGTTCGGATATTTGACATAGCCATTCACGTCCGCGGCCGGATGCCCGGGCATATGCTTGCTCGTGAACGCGGATTGGTCAGTCCGAATGGGGCCGAGGCCGACGACACGGGCCTCGAGCGCGCGATCGACTTCGCTGGTGAAGGTCGGGATTTTTCGCCGATAGGGATCGCCGCCGGCCGTCGTCGCCGTCGAATCCGCGTTGGCGATATTCTCCGAGATGATGCGGATGCGCCCGGCCTGCGCCTTCAGGCCTGACGCGGCGACTGCGATTGACTTGATGAAATCCATGATGCGGCTCCCTCAGCGCCTGCCGAGCGCGGTCTTCAGGAGGCCAAGGCTCTTGGCGTAGAGCGTCGAGGCCTGCTGATAATCCATCTGGTTGGCGGCGACCTTGAGCATTTCGTCTTCCAGAAAAACCGCATTGCCGGTCGGCCGGGTTTCAAAGCCGCCGGGCCGGTCGGCGCGGAACTTTGATGGACTCAGGCCCATGCCGGCGATGTGACCGGCATCAGTACGGGCCAGCCCGACCGCCATCCCCGGAGGCGTGGGTCTGTCGAACTCGGGCTCTTTAAGATCGCGCGGCTTGAAGTGCGGCGTGTCGGCATTCGCCACATTCTCGGCGAGCACGCGCTGACGCTCCTGATGCCACTGCATCTTGGTCCGCAGCATCGAGAAGATCGGCAGTTCGGAGATGGCCATTGCGAGTCCCTTCAGCCCGGCGGGCGAAGCGCGGCCATTCTCCGCGCCCGGCAAACTTTGCCGGGCACATGGTTAACAAGTGGTAAATTTTTGCGAATACAGACTTTCGATGGCTCTGCCTTGAAACCGCCGTCAAAGGGAAATTTACCAAATTCAGCAGAAGGCCGGAGCAACGCACAGAAAGCCGCGTTCCCGCCCTTAAGAGTTTGTTAATATGGCTTGCAGCAGGTATTGCTGAAGGCTTAACAAATCGGGCGATTCACTGCTCGGACGGCCCGATTACTAGCGAGGAGCCCGTTCGATCCCATGTTGGAAAGCCTCTTTGGCGCGGAGACGCCCCTCGCTGTGCGTTTTTTCATCGCTTTTATCGTCGTATTCGCGCTGATCGGCCTTGTTGCGTGGCTGGTTCGCCGCTTCGGTTCGGGTGCGCTCGGCGCACAGGGATCGCGCGGACGCGCGCCGCGTCTTGCCGTCATTGAGGCCGGCGCGGTCGATGGCCGCCGCAAGCTGGTGCTGATCCGGCGCGACAATGTCGAACATCTCATCATGATCGGCGGACCGACCGACATCGTGATCGAGCCGAATATCGTGCGTGGCCAGACCAGTACCCGTGAAACTTCGCCCGTGCGCGGAACCGGCGCCACCGAAGCATTTCCTCGCACGGCACCACTCGCAGACGAGACCAGTTGGCCGCTGCAGCCCGAAGTTGCCCCGCGGCCTGCCCGGGCGCCGCGACCGGCGCCCGCCGTCGACGCCACCATGCAATGGCCCACGCCGCCGGAACCGAAGGCACCCGTCGCTCCGGCTCTCAAGCGCGCGTCGCGTCCGGCCGATACGCTGGCCGGTCTCGCCGCGGAATTGTCGACCCGCCCGGCTCCGCATCCCGAGCCCGCCCTTGCCCCGGTCGCTCCCGTTGCACCGGTCCGCGCCGCTCCGAAGATCGAACCGCGCCTCGAGCCGAGGCCGGAGCCGAAGGCCGAGCCGAAAATCGAAGTGCGTCCCGAGCCGAAAGTTGACGTCCCGGCACCGCAGCCTGCCGCCGCCAAACCGGAAGCCGAAGAGAATCTCGCCGACATGGCGCAGCGTCTGGAAGCTGCCTTGCGGCGGCCGGGCGGTCCTCTGGGACCGGCTGCAGCCCCCTCACCGGCTCCGGCAGCGGCGCCCGCGGTTGCACCGGTCAGGCCGGCCGCGGAGAAAACCGCCGCCGCCCCCGAGAAAAAGCCGGCGCCGGCCGCCAAGTCCGACAATGTCTTCGGCAGCCTGGAAGAAGAGATGGCAAGCCTGCTCGGCCGTCCTCAAGGGAAAACGTGACGGCAGCGATTGCCGCGAGCTGCGTTCGTCTCTTGACGGTGGCGGCGGCGATCCTGGCAGTAACAGATCCGGCTTCCGCACAAGACATCAGCATCAATTTCGGCGAAGGCGCCGGATTGACCGAGCGCGTGATCCAGTTGATCGCGCTCCTGACGGTGCTCACGCTGGCGCCGTCGATCCTGATCATGATGACCTCGTTCACGCGCATCGTGGTCGTCCTGTCGCTGCTGCGCACCGCGCTCGGCACCGCCACCGCCCCGCCCAACGCGGTGATCATTTCGCTCGCGCTGTTCCTGACCGCCTTCATCATGGGGCCGGCGTTCCAGAACGCCTATGACGTCGGCATCCGGCCGCTGATCAACAACGAAATCACCGTCGAGCAGGCCTTCGAGCGCTCCTCCGAGCCGTTCAAGGCGTTCATGCTGAAGAATGTGCGGGAGAAAGACCTCAAGCTGTTCAGCGATTTGTCGCGCGAGCCGGCGCCGGCCAGTCCCGAGGCGCTGTCGCTGCGCATCCTCGTTCCCGCCTTCATGATTTCCGAGCTCAAGCGCGCCTTCGAGATCGGCTTTCTGCTGTTTCTGCCCTTCCTCATCATCGATCTCGTGGTGGCGTCGGTGCTGATGTCGATGGGCATGATGATGCTGCCGCCGGTGGTGGTTTCGCTGCCGTTCAAGCTGATTTTCTTCGTGCTGGTGGACGGCTGGACGCTGGTGGCAGGCTCGCTGGTGCAGAGCTACGGGCCCTAACCGCCTGAACCATCACGCGAACGCCCGCTGTTTCACGTGAAAAAATTCCTATATCCAGAATGCCGGCTGGTCCGGTAACGCTCGTAGAAACGCGAATCCTCGGGCGCGAGCAGGCTGTTCCCGGCGGCGAGGATGCAGATTCCAGCGCTTCCTCACCGCAGAAGAAGAATAAGGATTGGTCAGGCCGGTGACCGGCCACAAATAATACCGGATGCAATGCACGGCGCCGCGTACAGCCGAGCCATGACGTCAAACCAATCGTTCGCCGCCGCTACCGGCCGACCGCGCGATGGGTGACGGGCACGATCGAGCCGGTCGGCTCCGGATCGGCGGCGGGCTGCTTGCGCGCGGATTCCTTGACCGGGCCGGGCAGCAGCACCTGGCTGGGCGCGAGCGCGCCGATTTCCGGGAACCGCGTGCGCATCTCGCGCAGGAAATTGTCCAGCGTGTCGAAAGCAACAACCTTGGCGATGTCGCGGAACTCCGCCGCCTTGGATCCCATCGGCGACGTCGCAATGTCGAACGCCCGGCGGTCCGCCCCTTCCGCCATCTTCGCGCTGTAGCGCTCGCGCAGACGTGCGATGCCGATCGCATCGTCGCCGAGCGCATAGCCGATCGCCGCGCGCAGGATGTCGGCGCGCTGCGGTTCGGTGAGCGGCTCGAAGCCCTTCCAGTTGTCGCCCTGCAGCAATTCGATCTGCTCGGCGGCTTCCGGATAGCGCTTGGCCGACCACAGGATATCGGCGCGCAGCCGCACCGCCTCGCGCATGTCGATGTTGCTGATGACGTCGAGCGCGACATCGTAGCGGCCGATATCCGACAAGGCGCGCGCCTCGAGCAGCAGCCGCAAATGGCGCAGCTCGTTCGACAGGCCCGACGCCCGCGTGGTCCGCAGAATGTGCTGCGCCCGATCCGGCTTGCGATCCATCAGATAGATGACCGCAAGGCGGGTGGCGACCTGCGCACGCGCGGAGCCCTGCAGGCGATGTTCGATCTGATGCTGCAGCAATTCGGCGGCCTGCGGCAGCAGATCGACCGATACCAGACGGTCGGCCAGGCGGCGGATCATCTCGTCGCCGCGGCGGCCGATCGGCGTCAATTCGCGGAAGTCGTAGAACAGGCTGACGGCATCGATCGCCGGCAGCGTGTCGCCGCGGCCCACCAGGAACAGAGAATCGAAGGTAACCGCCGCCTCGTCATGAATGCGGCGCGTCATCTCCGAATTGGGATGCGCGCGCAACGCGGTGCGCATGACATGGAAGGCATCGCGGTAGCGGTATTCTTCCGTATAGAGCCGCGCCAGCCTGTGCAGCGCCGCGATCTCCGTTTCGTTGCCGCGCCACAGGGCGGTGAGCGTCTCCAGCTCGGAAATCATTTCCGGGCGCTTGAGATCGCCGAGATCGTAACGCAGGAACAGTTCGCGCAAATGCCCTTCCGCTGCCGACGGGCGGTGCGAGGATTCCGCCGCAACGCGGAAATGCTTGAGCGCGTCTTCGGTCTTGCCCAATCCCTGCGCCAGCCGGCCATTCAGGACCTCTATGGCGGGACGCATCTGGGCCGGCAGGCCGATGATCTCGAATTCCGCGGCACGCGCGGCCGCGGTTTCGAAATCGCGCGTCTCGATGGTGGTGCGGAGCGCTTG
>JAEWCJ010000343.1 GCA_023390695.1 Pseudomonadota bacterium
ATCTATGGCGGCGCGAATAGCGCCGACGTCATCGACGGGAATGGCAACCAGAACGTCAGGATCCTCGGTTCGGATGGGGCGCACAACAACTGGAACTTCTCGCAGACGACGCTGATCGACATCGCCGAGATCAATTCCGGTGGCGGAAACGACACCATCGTCGGCTCCGCCGGAAACGACCGCATCAATGGCGGCACCGGTAACGACACCCTCACGGGCGGGGGCGGAGCGGATACCTTTGTCTTCGGCGCGAATCCGGGAGTGGACACGATCACCGATTATTTTGCGGATGCTGCTCTTGGTGATGGCGATGACATTCTGGACCTGTCGGCCTTGCTTGATGGCGTGTTCGACACTGGAACTGACGACATTTCGAATTTCGTCAGGGTCGTCGATACCGGCGCCAATGCCAGCGTTCAGATTGACGTTACCGGCCAAGGTACGAATTGGAGCAATCTGGCGACGCTAACCGGATACGGCGCTGTCGGGAATTTCGTTAACGTCTATCTCGATAACATCGAGCATCAGGTGCAGGTGCAGGCCGCCTGACCCGTACGTTTTACGATGGTCACAAGGGGCGCCCTAGCGGCGCCCCTTTTTGCTGGACAGGGCAGATACTCAGGCGCCTTGCCATGTCTGCCCATTCCGGACGCGCGCTGGTTGCGCGACCTGAAACAAGGAGGCCGTTTCCGGCGGGATGCCCGGGCGCGTGGCGATGCGCCGTCATTCTCGGAAACGGCCATCGAGGCGGCGAAATCCGGTTACTTCGCGTCTTGATAAAATTCCTATAGGAATATAATCTATTTTCACCTCGTCTGCGGAGGGGCGCTTTCATGAGGCGTCGTGACAGCGGGACGAAGGAAGGAATGCGGTGGAGATGCGCCGCAAACCTTCCTGGGCGTGGTCCGGCAATTCCGGATCATGACCGGTGCGGCGCCCGCGGGTCGGTCTCGCAAACCGGCACCCGGGCCACGTCGGGGCTCCGCCCGAGGCTACTATGGGGCCTCTGCCAGGAGCTGGCTGACCGCGGCGGTCCGCAGATGGGCCGTCCGCCGAAGCGCGGCCCCACGTCGTGATGAAGACGCCGCGATGGTGCGTCGAGAGACGCGGCGGTTCCGGAAACGGAGCCGTCTCATCCAGCACTGGTTGCGTCGCTCGGCGCACCATCCCCTCGCATGTTGGCGCGAGGGCAACGTGCCCCGGTTCGACGGGGAGGAACTGAAGGCGATCCCGGCGCCTCAAACAAACCGGGCGGCGGAGCGTTGGCTGAACCGGATCCAGGAGGCGCCGCGACGATGGAGTGCGCGCTTATAGCGGCTGCTTGTTGCCGGAACTGTCGGACGCCGCGGGCATGGCGCTGTCGGTGCCGTTCGTCTCCGGCGCGGCCGCCGCCACCGAACCGCGCAGCGCGACATCGCCATTCTCGAACAGGGCTGCCGGCTTCGGCGCGGCCTCGGTCACCAGCGGAATGCGTTTGGCATAGGGGGCCGCCATCCGCTTCACGCCCTCATGGTCGAGCACGTAGAGCGGCACGAAATTGTGCATGCGCGAGTCTTCCGGGATCGCGGCGAAGCGGTTGTCGAGCAGCAGCCAGCGGCCCTCAAACCGCGCCGCCAGCACGGCGTGATCGTCGCGCGCCAGCTTGTCGCGTACCAGAAGGAAGCGCAGGTCGGCGAGGGGATAACCGGCCTCGCGCAGGATCACGTATTTGGCGATCGCATAATCCTCGCAATCGCCGCGGCCGGCGGCGAGTGCGGCCAGCGGCGCGCTCCAGCGGTCCGGCTCGCCATGCTGCGCCATGTCGCTGACATAGCGGATGCTCGTGTTGATCTGGCGGTTGACCTCTTCGAGCCGCGCGTGGCCGCTTTGCGCCTTCACCGCCGCGACGATCGCGATGAACTTCCTCGCCGCCGGCGTGCAGTCGTCGGCATTGGCGCGGCAGCGGGCGACGACGACGTCATCTCCCGCGATCTCGCTGCCGAGGCCGCGCCATTTGCGCCAGAGCGTGCCTTCGGGGGCGAGGAAGGCGAACAGGCCGAACGGCTCCTCGCCGATCTCCGGCACGCTGCCGCGCAACGGCGCGTCGGAGAGAATGTCGCCGCTGCGCGCGGCGAGCTGCACGCTGTCGTTGCCGGGCGTCCTGCCGGCGCGGACCTTGGCGAGCACGTCGTCGATGCGAAAGAAGCGGGCCGGCCCTGCGGATTTTTCCGTTGTGGCGGGGACAAGCGTTTGCGCGGTCGCGGCCTGACGCGGCTGCGCCCATGCGGGCGCCGCGCCGCAAGCCAGCGTCAGCACACACGCAACAATTCGCCCGGTGCCCGCGGCACTGCGAATACGCAACATCACCAACGCCCCTGTCGCCCAAGGCGGTTGCGCCGGCTTCTGTGCCGGTCTGGCCCTGGGTCATGGGGTTCTGATTACGGGAGAAGCCGCTGCAGCCCGGTTAAACGGGGCTTGATCCGCAGGCGTTTACGGTTTGTTGGTAATGAGCCGGTGACCGGAACGGTTAGACTTTTAGCGATTCCGGCGGCGAGGCCGGGGTCCGGCTCAGCGCTCGCGCAAGGCCTCGTCGCGCAGCATGCGGGCCGGCTTGATCAGATAATCGAGCACGGATTTCTCGCCGGTGAGCACCTCCACCGTCGCCACCATGCCGGGAATGATCGGCAGCGGGCGCTCGGCGGTGCCGAGATGGTTTTTCTCGGTGCGCACGATCACCCGATAGAAGGGCTCGGCCTTTTCGCCGCGCTCGCCCTTGTCCTCGATGGCGTCGGCACTGATGCGTTCGACCTTGCCCTTGAGCGAGCCATAGACCGACGAGTCATAGGCGGTGATCTTCACGATGGCGTCCTGGTCCGGGCGGATGAAGGCGATGTCCTGCGGCCGGATGCGCCCTTCGACCAGCAGCGTGTCGTCGAGCGGCACGATATCCATCACATTGGCGCCGGGCTGCACCACGGCGCCGATGGTGGTCACGTTCAGCTTGTTGACGATGCCGCGCACCGGCGAGCGCAATTCGGTGCGCAGGACCTTGTCGCGCGCGGCCTTGATCGATTCATCGAGGACGGCAAGATCGCCGCGCGATTTGGCAAGGTCTTCCTCCGCCTGCGCGCGGAACGTGGTCTTGATGGTGGCGATGCGGGATTTCGTCTCCGCCAGTTGCCCGCGCATCTCGGTGGCCTGGCGTTCCAGCCGCAGCATTTCGATTTCCGGAATCACCTTCTGGCTGTGGAGCTTGCGGGTGATGTCGAGTTCCTTGCCGAGAATTTGCAGCGTGTCGGTGAGGCGCGATTCCTGCTGCTGCAGGACGTCGGTTTCCTGCACGAGCTTGCGGATGCGGGCATCGAACAGATTGCGTTCCCCTTCGACGGCGGCGGGGACGCTGTCCAGCAGGTCGTCCGGGAAGGTCGGCTTCTCGCGGCCCTGGACCTCAGCCTCAAGGCGCGCCACGCGCGCCGCCATGGCGCCGCGCCGCTCGCGCACTTCGCCGAGCTGGGAAGCGAAACTGGTGTCGTCGATCCGCATCAGCGGCTGGCCTTCGCGCACGATCTCGCCTTCGCGCACCAGAATGGTGCCGACAATGCCGCCCTCGAGCGTCTGCACCACCTGCATCTGGCGCGAGGGGATGACGCGTCCATTGCCGCGCTTGACCTCGTCGAGAATGGCGAAATGCGCCCAGACCACGCCGACCAGGACCAGCGCCAGGCTCCAGAACAGCAGCAGGCGCGAGGTGCGCGGCGTCCGCAATTCGACCGCGGCGCGGACTTCGTTGGCAAAGGCGAAATCGGAATTCTGCATGACAGCTCTTCAGTCGACCGCAGGCCCGGAGGCTTGCGGCCGGTTGGCATTGGCGCGCAGCCTGGCGATGATCTCGTCGCGCGGTCCGTCGGCGATCAGCCGGCCCTTGTCGAAGACCAGGAGCCGCGTCACCAGCGACAGCAGGCTCATGCGGTGGGTGGATACGATGATGGTCATCTCGTCGGCGGCGATGGTTTTCAGGCGCTCGAGGAATTCGGCTTCGCTGCGGACGTCGAAATGCGCGGTCGGCTCGTCGAGGAACAGGATCTTCGGCTTGCGGATCATGGTGCGCGCGAGGCCGATGGCCTGCTTCTGGCCGCCGGAGAGCGAACGTCCGCCCTCGGCGATCGGCATGTCATAGCCGAGCGGATGGCCGGCAATGAAGCTTTCAACGCCCGACAGGCGCGCCGCCTCCAGAATTTCGGCGTCGCTCGCGGCCGGCTTTCCGAGTGCGATGTTGTCGCGCAGTTTACCGAAGAACAGATCGGTATCCTGCAGCACAAAGCCGATCCCCGCACGCAGATCGGCAGGGTCGTATTGCCGGCTGTCGACGCCATCGATCAGGATGCGGCCTTCCTGCGGCTCGTAGAAACCGACGAGCAGGCGGCCGACCGTCGTCTTGCCGGAGCCGACGCGGCCGATAATGCCGACGCGTTCGCCGGGCGCGATGGAGAAGGAAATCTTGTCGAGCGCGGTATCGGCCGCGTTGGGATATTTGAAGGTGACGTTCTCGAAGCTGATCCGTCCCTGCTGGATCTTGCGCGCCACATAGGTGCGGTCCGCGGGACGTTCGCGCTCCAGATTCATCACGCGGTCGATGGCCTTGAGCGAGGTGAAGGTCTGGGTGGCGCGGGTGATCACCGCGGCTATGCCGGCAATCGGCGCGAGAACCCGGCCCGCCAGCATGGTGGAGGCGACCAGTGCGCCGACGCTCAGCTTGCCGTCCATCACCAGGAACACGCCGACGATCACCATGAACAGATTGGTGAGCTGCTGGGCGCTGCTCGCGGTCGTCAGCGCCATCGCCGACCAGAAATGGACATCTTCGCCCGAGCGCGCGGTGGCGGCGACCGAGCGCTCCCACGTCGTCTGCATGCGTGCTTCGGCGCCGACCGCCCGCCCGGCCTCGATGCCGGACAGCG
>JAEWCJ010000376.1 GCA_023390695.1 Pseudomonadota bacterium
CGACGGCCGGCGCCGCCGCGCCGCGCCGCAGGATGAGCCGCTGGCCAAGCTTCGACAGGTCCGCGTCGAGGGCACGCAGCGATTGCGACAGCCACCAGCGCGAGGCGCCGCCGAGCGTGCGCAATCCCGGACTTTGCTCGTCCAGCACATACACGCAGATCAGGGGCTGTTGCGTGCGCAACGCCGCGTGCAGTGCCGGATGATCGGCAAGCCGCAGGTCGTCGTGGAACCAGACGATGACCGGCGGCTGCGACATTGCGGATCACTTTGCGGGCTTGCTTGGAAGGACGATCTGCGTCTGCGTCACCATGGCGGCGAGTTTGCCGTCGCCGCGCGTGATCCGTGTCTGCCACACCATTGTGGTGCGCCCGCGATGCAGCACCGTGCATTCGGCCCGCGCGATGTCGCCGACCTGGATCGAGGCGAAGAAATTGGTCTTGCTCTCGACCGTGGCGGTGGTCATGCCGTCCGGCAGATTGATGATGGTGGCAGCGCCCCCAAGATCGTCGGCAAAGGCCATGACCGCGCCGCCATGCAGGTTGCCGTTGCGGTTGGCGAGTTCGGGACGCACCGGCAGTTCGGCCTCGATGCGGTCTTGCGAATAATGCGTCACCTTGATTCCAAGGGTCGTGGCGAAAGGGGGAGGCGTGTCTGCGCGCATAAGAGGTCCTGTGAATGACGCGCCGACATTAGACGGACCGCTAACGCTCTGCCAGTTCGCTGCCATCGGGGCGCGTATGCGACCGGAGCCAGCCTTGCGCGAGGACCAGATCCTGCGCGGTGAGCGCGTGGCTGGCCGACAGCATCTCGAAGGTTGCGTCTGCGCCGGCTTCGCCCAGCAGCGCCGCGAGCAGGCCCGGCTGATCGCGGGGAATGAGCGGGTCTTCGGCACCGGCCAGAATGAGCACGGAGAGACCGGAGAGATCAGGCATGGGCCGCGGGTCGAAGGGGAGCATGGGACGCAGCAGGATGGCGCCGGCAAGCAGCGCGGGATCGTGTATCAGCAGCGACCATGCGATATTCGCGCCGTTTGAAAAGCCGACTGCCATGGGTTTGCCAAGGCCATAAGCGGCGCGGGCGCGCTGCACGAAGTCGGCGAGTTCATTGGTTCGGTACCGGAAATCGTCGAGGTCCCAGTTGCCCTCGCCCTGACGGCGGAAGAAGCGGGGCATTGTGCCCTCGAGAACCTTTCCGCGCGGCGAGAGCAAAGCTGAGCCGGGTGCCAGCCGCTCGCCCAGCGGAATGAGATCGTTCTCGTCCCCGCCGGTTCCGTGCAGCAGCAGCAATGGAACCTGGCCCGGATGTTTCGCCGGAACGAAACGGTGAACGAAACCAAGATCGGTCATGCTGCCTCGCCGGGGAACTGGTCGTCAGGACATTCCCGCAAGACTTCCCAACACAACAAGACGTCCCAATACCAAGACGTCCCAATACAAAGGGCGCGGCAGCGGCCGCGCCCTTCAAGCCTAATCGAAATGGCGGGAAATTGTTACCGGGGCTGCGGCACAATCCGGATATAAGGCTTCGGCGCTTTCCAGCCGTTCGGATATTGCTTCTTGGCGTCTTCGTCGGAGACGGAGCCGGCGATAATGACGTCGCCGCCCTGCTGCCACTGCGCCGGGGTCGCGACCTTGTGCTTGGCGGTCAGTTGCAGGGAATCGATGACGCGCAGAACCTCGTCGAAGTTGCGGCCGGTGGTCATCGGATAGACCAGCACCAGCTTGATCTTCTTGTCGGGGCCGATCACGAACACGTTGCGGACGGTCTGGTTGTCGGCGGCCGTGCGATTTGCGGCGTCGCCCGACGTCGACGCCGGCAGCATGCCGTAGGCCTTGGCGATCTTCAGATCGGGATCGCCAATCATCGGATAGTTCGGTTTGAAACCCTGCGTTTCCTCGATGTCATCGGCCCATTTCGAATGTTTGTCGACGGGATCGACCGAGATGCCGGCGATCTTGACGCCGCGCTTGTCGAATTCCGGCTTGATCCGGGCCATGTAACCGAGCTCGGTGGTGCAGACCGGCGTGAAATCCTTGGGGTGGGAGAACAGCACGCCCCAGGAATCGCCGAGCCACTCATGCCACTTGATCCGGCCTTCAGTGGTGTCGGCCTCAAAATCGGGGGCGGTGTCGTTGATCTGGAGCGTCATGGAGCAACCTCATTGAACAGCACGGAGCGGGGGCCAGTCGTGGGCGGCCGCTGCAATTGTGAAGAGATGGCCGGATGTCGAAACCGGCTTGCACAATATATTGAGTGAGTTCCGGCGTGATAAGGCGTGAAATCTTTCAAATAGGACAAGCAATTTGGAACAACTTTTGGTGAAAAGGGGCAAATTTGGCATACCGCTTTTGTTGATCGTGCCGAACCTGAGGACGTTGCCCGCATGATGCCACTTCATGATCTTCTTTCGCATTTTGCGGTCGCGCTCGGCATCGGCCTGCTGATCGGACTCGAGCGCGGGTGGACGACGCGCAAGGATCAGCCGGGCAGCCGCGCCGCGGGATTCAGGACATTCGCCGTCACCGGTCTGCTCGGCGGCGGCGTCGGCGCGCTTGCGCAGACGGCGGGCGGACTGGCCAGTGCGGGCGGAGGCCTGGTGCTCGGCTTCGGCTTCCTCGCCTATGCCGTGGTCATCACCGTGTTCTGTCTGGAGGAGAACCGCGCCGACAAGAACTACTCGGCGACGACGGCGATCGCCGCCATGATCACCTTTGTGCTCGGCGCCTATGCCCTGGTCGGAGACGTGCGGATGGCGGGAGCGGTGGCGGTCGCGGTGACGCTGTTGCTGTTCAGCCGCGAGCGGATGCATGGCTGGCTGACCCAGATCACGGAAGCCGAATTGCGTTCGGCGCTGATCCTGCTGGCGATGACCTTCATCGCCTTGCCGGTGTTTCCGGACGATCCGGTGGGGCCGCTGGGCGGGGTCAACCTGAAGGAAATCTGGCTGATCGCCATCGTGCTCGCCGGCGTCTCCTTCCTCGGTTACGCCGCGGTCAAGTATTTCGGCGAACAGCACGGCGTCCTGATCGCGGCGGCGGCGGGCGGCCTCGGGGCGTCCACCGCGGGCACCGCCGCCAATGCGCGCCATGCGGCGGCCAACGAAGGTTCCCCGCAGATGCTCGCCGCCGGGGTCGCGCTGGCGACCACGGTCTCGCTGCTGCGCGTGCTGGCGATTTCGATGGCGCTGCTGCCGGCGCTGTTGTGGTATCTCGCCCCGCCATTGCTGGCGGCGGGCCTTGTGGCGACCGGCTACGCGGTGGTTTCGGTCTATTGGCGCGAGGATTCCGGCGATCAGCAATCGGTCACGTTCCGCAATCCCTTCAGTTTCTGGTCGGTGGTCGGGTTTGCGGTCTTTCTCGGCACGGTCGTGCTGCTCGGCCGCGCGTTCGGCGAGCAACTGGGCGCCGCCGGCGCCATCGCCGGGGCTTTCGCGCTCGGCCTCGCCGATGTCGACGCCGTGACGGTGTCGATGGCGCGCCTCGCGCCGGAAACGCTGTCGCTGCAAAGCGCCGCCCTCGCCATACTGGCGGCCGTTCTCAGCAACACCTTGAGCAAGATGGTCATCGGCGCCGCGGTCGGCCGTGGCCGTTTCGCCCTGGAGATTCTGCTGATGTCGGCCGGCTGCCTTGTGGCGGGCGGGCTGGCGCTGCTGGCCGCCTTCGTCTTTTTGCCGGTGTGAGCAGAATTGACATTTCTGTGACGCCGCCGAAAAGTCGGGCGGCAAGGGGGCTGTCGCCGCATGTTCAAGCGAATTCTGATCGCCAATCGCGGCGAAATCGCCTGCCGG
>JAEWCJ010000379.1 GCA_023390695.1 Pseudomonadota bacterium
TGTTCGAGCCACGCGACGAGTTCGTCGCGGCGCTCGACCGGCGTCATGTCGATCTGGTCACGGGCCATTCTGTTTTTCGCGTTGGCGGTTTCGACACAAAAAGGGCCGCGACCATAGCCGCGGACCCCGGTAATGCGCAATCCGGCCCGGCCGCGGGGCAGACCGTCTCCGCATGCCGGTCCTTCCGAGAACCGGCATGCAGGCCATCATGCGGGCCATGTGCGGCGATCATGCCTCGCGGGGCTTTCGTGCTCAGGCCGCTCGCTGCGGCAAGGCGTCGAAGGCTTCCATGATGCGCGTGCCCGAGGCGGCGAGCTCGGCCTTGCGGGCGTCGAGACCGGCGAACAGCAGTTTGCCGTCGCGCTTCACGGCGCGGCCCGCGATGAAGACCGAATCGACGCTCGAGACGCCGCCCTGCATCACCACGGATCCGATCGGATTGCGGACCGGGAACATCGCGAGGTCGTCGGCCCGCAGCAGCACGATGTCGGCCTGCTTGCCGGGCGTGAGCGAGCCGGTGCGGTCGGCAAGGCCGGCAACGCGTGCGCCGTTGATGGTGGCCCATTCCAGCGCATGACGGGTCGTCACCGGCATTTCCTCGGGACGTTTGCCGGTCTTCTGCAGGTCGTCGATGATCCAGCGGTTGCGTTCGTGCTGCAGGGTGACGCGCATCGCGGTGAACATGTCGCCGCGTGCGGCGGGCTCGACATCGGAGCCGATCGTCACCGGCGAGCCGATCTGTTGCAGGATGCCCGTCAGCGGGTCGCCATAGCCCATCTGCAATTCGACCTCGGCGGTGATGGCGAACGTGCCGCCTTCACCCGCGATCGCGCGGACGACGTCCGGCGCGATGTCGTTGCCGTGCACGATATTGTAGTGAGGACCGACGAGTTTTTCCTTGAGCAGCTGCTCATGTCCGTCGGCCACCAGCGGCGTGCCGCCGCCGACATGCATGCTGGCCAACAGGCCGAGCTCTTTCGCCAGCAATACGTCGGTACGCGTCACGTCATACGTCGAATAATACGGGCCGAGAATTGCAAGGCCCATCGTCAGCAAGCCGTCCTTGCTGGCAAAACGCCCCTTGAGCAGACGCTCCACTTCCGAGCGCGGCATCGGGATTTCGCTGAAATGCTTCTGGCCCGGCTTCGGATTCGGCTTCGGCGAACCGTGCAGGAACAGCGCGCGAATGCCAGATTCGTCGAGGCCGCGCACGGCCGCATCGGTGTGATCGGGAGTCGGGTTGTTGTGCGACCAGTCGACCAGCGTGGTGGTGCCGGAATTGATCTGGTTCAGCGCACCCATGAGGTTCGCGATATAGATGTCTTCCGGACGGAACAGCGTGGCGAGGCCGCGATGCATGGCCTGCATGTATTGGGCCGCGGTCCAGTCGGTCGCGATCCCGCGCAGAGCGCTTTGCCATGTATGAAGGTGCGAGTTCACCAGCCCGGGGATGACGATCATGTTGCGGGCATCGATCACTTCGGCGCCGGCGTCATCCAGGACTGCGGCGATCGCCGCGATCTTGCCGTTCTCGATCAGAATGTCGCCCGACGCGAGATCCGGCGTTGCGGGGTCCATAGTGACGATGGTGCCACCCTTGATGAGGGTACGCGACATGAGGGTCTCCTTCCCAGATTTTCAGGCGGCTCCTTATCGTGTGTGTGACGTTCGTGCAACGTTATGGCAGTCATGCTTGGTTTGCCGCTTTGCTTGGCCCAGCCTGCGGGGCATAAGACGGCATGCACCCCATTTGGTCTTCGCTCCGGTTTCCTCCATGGCTCGGTCGCCTGGCGGAAACTCTGCTCATCGGCACGGTGGGCGGAGCATTGCTGACCTGGCTGGGCTTTCCGGCGGGCTGGCTGTCGGGGGCGATGATCGCCGTCGCGATTGCGGCTTTGGCAGGACGGCCGGTGCAGGTGCCGGTGCCGTTGGCGCGGGTGGTTTTTATTGCCGTCGGTATTTCGCTGGGTGCGGCAGTGACGCCGGAAACCTTGCGCGGTGTCTCCACCTGGCCATTCAGCGTGGCCATGCTTGCCGTTGCGGTACTGTGTGCGACCTTTGCGAGTGCCTATTATCTGCGCAAGGTCCATGGCTGGGACATGCTGTCGGCATTGTTCGGCTCGACGCCGGGTGCGTTGTCACAGGTCATCGCATACGCGAACCAGAACAAATCGGACCTGCGGGGCATCGCCATTGTGCAGACGATCCGGGTAGTGATTCTGGCCGGGTTCCTGCCAATGACTTTGGCATCGTTCGGTCTCATCGATCCGGCGGGGGCGAATCTGCCGCGCGGTCTCGATGCGCCGCTATATGAACTTGCCGTTCTGATCGTTGTTTGCAGCGGAATCGCGGTGCTGCTGCAATGGCTGCGCTTTCCGGGCGGACTCATTTTCGGTGCCATGCTGGTTTCCGCGATCCTGCATGGCAGCGGACTTATCCACGCGGTGTTGCCGTGGTGGGTGGTGAACGCGGCCATGGTGTCGCTCGGTGCCGTCACCGGATCGCGCTTCGCCAACACCGGTCTGCGGCTGCTCCTGCAATATCTGGCCGCGGCGCTCGGTTCGTTCGCGGTTTCGATCGCCGTGGTTGCGGTGTTCGCCTGGATCGCCGTCGATCTGATGGCGTTCCGGATTTCCGACGTCGTCGTGTCTTATGCGCCGGGAGCCCTCGACGTCATGATGATCCTGGCGCTGGCCCTGCATCTGGATCCGGTTTTTGTCGGCGCGCACCATGTTGCACGTTTCATGCTGGTGTCGCTTTCCTTACCGGCCTTTGTGCGGATGTTCGGCGGCAAGCAGTGATGGCGATGCCCGGACCAGGCCCGGGCATGATCAAACACGAGAAGCTTGGAGAGAGTTTTACTCCGCCGCCAGTGCGGCCGTCTTCAGCGGCAGCTTGAGGCGCTGCCAGACATCGACCATCGCCTCCGCCAGCGCATCGGTCAGTTGATCGTTGTGATACGGCGAGGGCGTGACGCGCAGGCGCTCGGTGCCCTTGGGCACGGTCGGATAGTTGATCGGCTGGATATAAATACTGTGCTCGGCGAGCAGCAGGTCGCTCGCGGCTTTGCATTTTTCCGGATCGCCGACGAAGATCGGCACGATGTGAGTATCGCTCGGCATCACCGGCAGGCCGGCGGCGGTGAGCACCGCCTTCACGCGGGCGACGCGCTCCTGATGGCGGTCGCGTTCCCACTGCGAATTCTTCAGATGGCGGATGGACGCCGCCGCCGCCGCGCAAACCGGCGGCGGCAGTGCGGTTGTGAAGATGAAGCCGGGCGCATAGGACCGCACCGCGTCACAGATCGTCGCATTCGCCGCGATATAGCCGCCAAAGCAGCCGAAGGCCTTGCCGAGCGTGCCTTCGATGATGTCGATGCGCTGCATCAGGCCTTCGCGTTCGGCGACACCGCCGCCGCGCTTGCCGTACATGCCGACCGCGTGCACCTCGTCGATATAGGTCATCGCGTTGTATTTGTCGGCGAGATCGCAGATGCCCTTGATCGGCGCGATGTCGGCATCCATCGAATAGATGCTTTCAAACAAAATCAGCTTCGGGCGGTCGCCGGCAGCCTTGAGCAGCTCTTCGAGGTGCGCGAGGTCGTTGTGGCGGAAGATCTGCTTTTCGCAACCGGACTGACGGACGCCCTCGATCATCGAATTGTGGTTATAGGCGTCTGACAGGATCAGGACATTCGGGATCAGCTTGGCGACGGTGGAAATGCCGGTCTGGTTCGACACATAGCCGGAGGTGAAGATCAGCGCCGAGTCCTTGCCATGCAGGTCGGCGAGCTCCCGCTCGAGCTCGACCAGCGGATGGTTGGTGCCGGAAATGTTGCGGGTGCCGCCGGCGCCGGCGCCCATGCGGGTCGTGGTCTCGACCATGGCCCCGATCACCTTGGGGTGCTGGCCCATGCCCAGATAGTCGTTCGAGCACCAGACGATGATTTCGCGCGGCCCCTCCGGCGAGTGCCAGATGGTCTCAGGGAACCGGCCGGCAATGCGCTCCAGGTCGGCAAAGACCCGATAACGCCGCTCGTCGTGCAGGCGGTTGAGGGCAGCGGCGAAAAAGTCCTGATAATTCATTGGTTTGCCATTTCGAAGTGTGGCAACCGTCGACATCCGGCGGCTTTGGCTCGATCGTGGGACTTATTAGAAGTGTTCAATAGACTTTGTCGAGGCCCAATACCTGCCGAATCTTTGCAGGTCAGCTTTGATTCTTATCAATCAAACTGTTGGAGCGCACCCGCGGGCGCATTTCCTGTGGAACCCGGAGTTCCAGCCGGCGTTCTCTCCGGCAAGGGATCGCTATCGAGGAGGCAAGTATGGGACGCGGTTTGTTGTTGTGGCTGATCGGTATTCCGCTGCCGATCATTCTGATCGTCTGGCTCCTGGGTGGCCTGAACTGACCGGCGGGCTTTTAAGAGCGCGCGTCAGGGACCGCGAATGGTCCTCAGATAGTTGACCAGGGCGCGCGCTTCGCCGGGCGAGAAGACGAACATCGGCATGGCCGGATGACCGGCCACAATTCCTTCCTGCAGCCGCTCCTGCAATTCGTCGAAATCGACCTGCGGCTCCAACTGCCGGAATGGCGGCGCACCGGCAAGCGGGCTCCGCTCCCATTTGCCGATGGCGTGGCAATGCGCACACATGGTCTGCGCGAGCTGCCGGCCTTTCTCCTCACCTTCCTGGGCGGAGGCGATCTGCGTCATCAGCAGCATGGCCGCGAGGGCCTGGAAGAGGGCGCGCATCAGCGGTCTCCCGGCAAACTGAGAATATAGGCAATGATCTGGTCGGTCTCGTCTTCGTTCAAGATGAGATTTGGCATCTCCCGGTGCGAGGAACGGAGCGCCACTTTCAACGCGAGCGGCGTCATGCCGGCCGTGGCGGCAATATCCTCGAAGCTCGGCGCATTGGCGTTGGGTGAGTGAACGTCGGCCGGGCGTATGGCGTGGCACTCCGCGCAAATCCGGGCGGCCAGCGCCCGGCCCATGCGCACGTCGTCGGCATCGGCGCCGAACACGGGCAGCGAACCGGCTGCAAGCATTGCAGCTTGCAGGGTCAATGTGTGCCAGAAGAACGCGCCTGTTCTCATGCGTGCGGGGCCTCTCGTTTGCGTTTTTTATCGCTCCGGGTGTCCCAGCCTGCCTTGATCTAGGTCAGGCGCAATCGGAGTCGGAGCCGGGCGGCTGCAGAATTGCCTAGACCTTGAACCCGATCCGTAATCCGCCCCAGTGGCGGCCGCGCACCGTGATCGGTGCCGACACGTCCTTCATCAGCGCGAAAGAGCCGCCGCCCATGTCGCGGCGATAGGTCTGCAGCAGGAACGGTTTTGTCGAGCGGCCGGCCGAGAGGCCGGTGCGGTCGTTGAACATGCGCCGGTTGCGGCAATTGCCGGCGTTCCAGGCGGGGTCGGGACCCTGCGGCTGCGAATATTTGCGGTTATGCGTCGGCAGGTAGCCGTTGCGGTCCACCGCGGCGCTGAACACGATGCGCGGATCGGCATCGAGGATCGGCTCCTGGATCGCCGGCAGCAGCCGATCGGTGAGCGCGACGAATTTCGTCATCATCTGTTGCGGATCGGTGTTGGGCACCGGCCGGTAATTCTCGTCGAACAGATCGGCCGCCGATATTTCGTGCCGGTCCAGCGCCTGCTCGAACAAGGCTCCGATCCGCCGGGCGTTGTCCTGGCATAGCGCCACGATCGGCGTGTCCGGGGTCTCGATGCCGCTCTCGGCAATGAACAGGATGAAATCCTCGCTGATGCCGAGGATGGATTCCGCGCGGCGTTCGGCCAGCGTCAGCTTGGCGTCGCAGGCCTTGACGGTCTCCACCAGCGCCTTGAGCTCGGTGCGCAGGTCGGCATAGCTCGCGGCGTTGGAATCGACCGATTGCGACATCGCTTCGATGTCGTGCGTCAGGCGTTGCGCTGATTTGACGAGCGCTTGCAGCGTGACCGCCGTCTCGCGTGCCGCATTGGAATCGGCGATCGCCGTCTGCGCGATGCTCGCATTCTTGTCCGCCTCCCCGAGGACGGCGGCCAGCGTATGGTTGAGGGCTTCCAGACTGCGCTGGTTTTCAGCCGTCAGGGGACGGATCTTGTCCGCCAGCACCTTCACGGCGTCCGCGATGATGGCGAAGCCCTTGCCCGATTCTCCTGCGCGAGCCGCCTCGACGCCGGCATTCAGCGCCAGCAATTGCGTGTCGCGGGCGATGTCGTGAATCGCCTCGCTCGCGTTCTGCACGCCCTTGATGGTCGCGCGGACATTCTCGACCGAGCCTTTCAGTGCGATCGCGCCTTCGCCGAGCACGCCGAGCTTGTCGATGGTGCGCGCCAGCGTAGCCGACACCTGGCTGGCGGTTTCGCTCAGCGTCGTGCGGGTCGTGTCGACGGACATGCGAGCTTCGACCATGGCGGCGGCGAGTGCGGCATTGGTCTGGTTCATCTGCCGCGCGGCCATGACGGCGGCACGCGCCTGTTCGGTCTGCGTGTGCCCGAGCGCCGTTAGATCGCTGATCAGTCCCGCCACATCGGCGATTTCGACGCCGAGGCGGCCGCCCCTCTCGCCGATGTCGGCCAGCGACTGGCCGGAACGGTCAGTTTCGGGAATTTCCAGGCGACGAACGGCACTGTGCATTCCCGACCGCTCCTGAAGCTCGATCAGAGGTGGCAGAAGCGTGCGCGAACATGGTTAACCAAAAGTTACCCGCCGGCGCGATCCGGCGATATCTCATGCGTCATTTTGTACAAATGGCGCCAAAGAATTCAGAGCGCGCCGCTCAATTGCGTTCCAGCGCCCGGTCCAGCCGCTTGCTGAGCCACCAGGCGAGCGCGAGAAAAACGATGAGCAGCGCGAGGCTCAGATTGGAGGCCGCATCGTTCATCGCCTTGTCCGATATCTGGCCAAAGGCATAGCCGGCGAACACCGTCAGCAGGGCCCAGATCCCCGCCGACACGAAATTCAGCACCAGGAAGAGTGGCCAGGTCATGTTCGACATGCCGAAGGCGAGGCCGGCCAGGCTGCGGATGCCATTCGGATAACGATGGACCATGGGCAGCCACAGATAATGCCGGTCGACCAGACGTGCCGCCTTCTGCAATCCGCTTTCGATGCGCGGAAACGATTGCAGCCAGGCCGTCCCGAACCGGCGGCCGATCCAGAAGCGCACCGAATCACCGAAGAAGCTGCCGATCCAGCAGGCCATCAGAACATTGATCACGTCGAGCGCACCGGTCTGCGCCGCGTAGCCCGCGAACAGCGCCATGATCATGCCGTGCGAGGCCGCATAGGCGAAGATGAAGGCGTACACCGCTTGGCCGTGCTGGCGGATCAGATCGAGGATATGCGCAAGGTCCATGCGGCGGGCCTCATCAGGCTCGGAGTTGAAGGGCCAGAATCAACGCCGTCGGCGGACGGAAAATGGTGCTGCTGGACAGGATTGAACTGTCGACCTCTTCATTACCAATGAAGTGCTCTACCACAGAGCTACAGCAGCGCTGAGCCGGCACAGATTCTGGACGCATCGCCGGAAGACGGGGCGTTCCTTGCCACAAAGGGGGCGCGGGGCGCAAGCGGCGCTTGCCAGTTCGGCCCGATTGATTTCAAGTTTCTGCGAGTCTGTACTATTACGCCGCTGAAATATGACCGAACGCTCCAAATCCCCCTCCCAGCAGGCCCGGTCCGCGCGCCTGAGCAAGGCCTTGCGGGAAAATCTCAAGCGCCGCAAAGCGCAATCGCGGGGACGCAGCGGGGCGGAGAAGGGCGGGGACCAGCAAAATCCCGGTCGCCAGCGGCCGGATGGCTAAAGCCTCCCAATTTCGCCCCAATCGCCGCGCGATCTGAGGTAAACAGACAGCAAGGGTTCCTGCGGGGCGAGGGTTCATGGATCGTATACGCATTTCGGGCGGCAAGCCGCTGCACGGCAAGATTGCAATTTCGGGGGCCAAGAACGCCGCCCTGCCGTTGATGATCGCGAGCCTTCTGACCGAGGATACCCTTGTCCTCGACAATGTGCCGCATCTCGCCGATGTCGTGCAGTTGCAGCGAATCCTCAACAATCACGGCGTGGACGTCATGCTCTCCGGCAAGCGGCCGGGCGACGCCGACCATTCCGGGCAGACCGTCAAGATTTCCGCCGAGAACATCGTCGACACCACCGCGCCCTACGATCTGGTGTCGAAAATGCGCGCCAGCTTCTGGGTGATCGCGCCGCTCCTCGCCCGGATGGGGCAGGCGCGGGTCTCGCTGCCCGGCGGCTGCGCCATCGGCACACGCCCGGTCGACCTGCTGCTCATGGCGCTGGAGCGCCTGGGGGCCCAGATCGACATCGAGGCCGGCTATGCCGTCGCCAAGGCCCCGAAGGGGCTGCGGGGCGGCGAGATCGTATTTCCGAAAGTCACCGTCGGCGGCACCCATGTCGCGATCATGGCGGCGGCGCTGGCCAATGGCACGACTGTGATCGAAAACGCGGCGCAGGAGCCGGAAGTCCGGGACGTCGCCGATTGCCTGGTCAAGATGGGCGCCAGGATTTCCGGTGCCGGCACCTCGCGCATCATCATCGAAGGTGTGACGAAGCTTGGCCCGACGCGCCACAGCGTGTTGCCGGACCGGATCGAGACCGGCACTTATGCGATGGCCGTCGCCATGACCGGCGGCGATGTGATGCTGGAAAATGCCCGGCCGGAATTGCTGCAGGCCGCTCTCGATACGCTGGGCGAGGTGGGAGCGACCATCACCTCCACCAATGAAGGCATTCGGGTGGTGCGGAATGGTGCCGGCC
>JAEWCJ010000436.1 GCA_023390695.1 Pseudomonadota bacterium
GCATTTCCTTGACCGGGTTGCCGCAATCGGCGGCGTCGATCATGGCGAGTTCGCCGGCATGCTCGCGCAGGATCTGGGCGACGCGCTTGAGGATGCGGGCGCGCTCGAGCGGCGGCGTCCGCCGCCAGTCCTTGAGGCCCTCTTTCGCCGCGGCGATGGCGGCGTCCATGTCGGCGGCGGAGGCGTCCGCCACCTTGCCGAGCGATTCCCCGCTGCCCGGGCTGACGGTTTCGACATAGCGGCCGTCCTGCGGCGCGTGCCACTTGCCGCCGTAATACGCATCCCGGTGCGCGGGCAGCCGCACCTCGGTCGGAATCGCAGGCTGGGAGGGGACGGCTGTCGTCATCGGCATCACCTTGAATATGTGCGCGGCTGCGTCTCGCAATCTCTCTTCGCCGGCGCGGAGCAGCGGCGTCGCTGCGACCGCGCAGGCCGACAGATAATTGCAGGGCGGGCACCGGCTCGCCCTGCATGCCTTGGCGCGAAAGCGCGCTCCGAGGACTTACTTCTTGGACTGGTCGGTCAAGGCCGTGCCGAGCTTGAAGGGCTCAAAAAACGGCCGATAGGTCTTGTGATCCAGGAACTGCCGCAGGCCGGCCTCGTAGGACTTCTCGGGATCGTTGGCCCGGATCGCGACATTCTTCGCATGCAGATAGTCGTATGCCTGCTGAACGTCCATCGTGCGGACCGAACGCATCGCCTGCTTCGTCGCCTTGAGGACTTCCGGGCTCTTCGCCATCAGCTTCTTGGCAAGCTTGATCGTCTCGGCTTCGACCTTGTTCTGGGGAACCGAGATATTCGCAAGGCCAATCCGAACGGCTTCATTGCCATCGAACGGCTCTCCCAGGCAGGCATAGTACAGGGCGTGGCGGTACAGGGTCGCTTCCGTCATGGCTTTTGCGACCAGCGCGCCCGGGATGATGCCCCAGTTGACTTCCGACAGCGAGTAAACCGCGTCTTCCGCGGTCACCACGAAGTCGACCGCGATCAACTGCATGAAGGCGCCGCCCGCGCAGTAACCCTCGATCATCGCGATGGTCGGCTTGTCATACATATACAGGCGATCCCAGCGCCAGCGGTTGGCAAGCGTCTGGATGCGCTTCGATTCAGCCGGCTTGTCCTGCAGACCGCGGAAGAACTCCTTCAGGTCCTGACCGGCCGAGAAATTGCCGCCGCTGCCGGCAATGACGACAACCTTGGTCTCTGGATCGGTCTCAAGCTCTTCAAGAGTGCGGTCCATCTCGATATGGACCTGCGGGCTCATCGCGTTCTTTTTCTCGGGCCTGTTGATGTAGACCCAGGAAATGCCGTCCCGCTTCACGACTTTCACGACTTCATTCTTAGACGTCATCTATAGTCTCCGTTTGTAAACCGGTTGCTGACTGGTCTTCTTGCCGACCGTTATGGCCGCTATTTTATCGCGCCTTGCGCTCGCATCTTTGCGAGTTCGCCTTCGGAAAAGCCGATGTCCGACAGAACGGCGTCCGTGTGCTCTCCAAGGACCGGCGGCGCCGCCGCAGCGAAGTCGCGACTTCCGTTGTAATAGACGGGCCGACCGATGCATTTCTGAAGGCCCATTTGAGGATGGACGGCACTGATAATCGTTTTCAGATGCTGAACCTGAGGGTCGTTTTCGACGTCCTCGAAGTCATTGACGGGTGCGTACGGCACGTCGTTCTTCTCGAGCAGGGATTCCCATTCAGCGCGCGGCTTCGTCAGGAAATGGGGCGCGAGAACCTGGCCAAGCTCGTCGAAGTTCAGAATGCGATTGCGGTTGCTGTTGAAGCGGGGATCGGCATCCAGTTCCGGATGACCGATCGTCTTCAGCATCCCTTCCCAGAACTTCTGCGGCGCCGACATATGAATGCTGACCATCCGGCCGTCGGCGCATTTGAACACAAAGCATTGGGATTGCGAGGGCCGTTGATACGGATCCGGCGTCCGGCCGGTGGCAAAGTATTGCGCGATCGGATTCGTCGCGAAGGCAATGACGGCGTCGAGCATCGGCACATCGATGCGCATCCCCGTCCCGCTGCGCTCGCGCGCATATAATGCGCCGAGAACGCCCGATGTGGCGCAAAGCGAGGTGACGGAATCGGCGACATTCGGCCCGGCAATGCGCGGATTGTCCGGCGCGAGGAACTGGCCAAGCAATCCGGAGATGGCCTGGATCACCGTGTCATATGCCGGCCTGCGCTGATACGGGCCGGACGGACCGAATCCGGAGATGGCGCAGTAGATCAAACGCGGGTTGAGCGTCTTCAGATCGTTCCAGCCCAGACCGAGACGATCCATCACGCCCGGCCGGAAATTCTCGACGACAACGTCCGCCGTCGCGGCGAGACGCCGGAACACGTCGGCGCCCTCCTTTGCCGACAAATCGACGGAGACGCTCTTCTTGTGGAAATTATGCGCGCAGAACGACGCACTGTACTGGTTCTCGGAGAAGCTTCTGAACGGATCGCCGCCTTTCGGGGTCTCGATCTTGATCACTTCCGCCCCATATTCGGCGAGCATCTGGCACGCCCAGGGGCCGCTGACGAAGTTCGAGACTTCGAGAATGCGAATGCCTTTGAGAATTTCACTCATTGTTGCGAACCGTGTTCAGTCGTCTGCCCGGTAGGGAACCGCATCGCCCACGAGATCGGTAATGAGCGGCATTGCCGGATTTGTCTGCTCCTCGCGGATATGCCCGAGCAGCCCGCCGGCGCGCGACACCACGGCGATACCGCGCATGACCGACGCCGGAATTCCGATCTCGCTGAGAACCGCTCCGATCGCGCCGGTCGCGTTGATCGTCAGATGCTTGCCAAATGCCGCATCAACCTCGCGTGAGAGCAGCTTGATGGCGGCGATATAATCGCCCTTGACCTGGCTCCGCTCGGCAATCTCAAAGAGCCGCGCCGACCTCGGATCGTCGGGCCGGTGATGGGGATGCCCAAAGCCAGGGATGCTCTTCTTGGCCGACCGATAACGCGCGACGATACTCTTTGCCGCCTCTTCGCGCGATGGCGAGGCCAGCATCTCTTCAAGCAGCAGCGCGGTGTCGGCCATCGTTCCCGCGAACACCCCGCCCACGCCGAGAAGCCCTGCCGCCATCGCCCCCTGAATCGACCCCGGCTCGCAGCGATAGATCGCGCGTGTCGCAATCGCCTGCGGGGTGAACCCGTGCTCCATGAGCGTTACCAGGACGGCATCCAGAACGGTCTTCTCGCCGTCCGACGGCAGACGGCCGCTCAGCAGCAGGAACAGAACCTCCGTGAACGAGCGCTGTCCCATAAGGTCGCTGACCAGGTCGTGATCGCGGACAACGATGCGGTCCTCAAAAACCTGGCAGAGATTGGTGGTCGGCGCGGCCTGCTTCTTCATGACAGCTTCACCTCAGTTGAATGACTTGAAGATCTGACGCGCGAGCGCCGTTCGGAGAACTTCGCTCGGACCTTCGGTAATGATGAAGCTGCGCTGGTCGCGCCAGAACCGCTCGATCGGCAGATCCGTGGTCAACCCCATGCCGCCATGGATCTGCATGCATTTGTCGGCGACACGGAAGCTCATTTCATCGCCGAAGATCTTGACCATGAAGGTCTCCGAGCGGGCATCGGCGCCGTTATCAAGCTGTGCCGCGGCGTGGTACACCATGAGCCGCGCGGCATGCACTTCCATATGGGCATCCGCGATCATCCACTGGATGCCCTGACGTTCCGAGAGCGGAGCGCCGAAGGTCCTTCGCTGCTTCGCATAGCTGACGGCGAGTTCGATGCAACGCGAGGCGACGCCGCAGCCGCGGGCGCCGTGCCTGATGCGACCATGGTTGATCCAGCCCTGCGCGAGGCGGAACCCGTCGCCTTCGTTGCCGACAAGATTGTCGAACGGCACATGGACGTTGTCGAAGAACAGCTCCGATGGCCTTTCGCCCATCATCGTTTCCTGGGTCGACAGGACCTGCACGCCAGGCGACTTCATGTCGACAAGCAGGCAGGAAATGCCGCGCGCGCCCTTGTCAGGATCGGTGACGGCCATCACCTGCGCGAAGTCGGCATTCTCGGCATTGGTGATGAAGCGCTTCACGCCGTTGAGGACGTAACCATCGGCTCCACGCACCGCGCGCGTCCGCATGGACGCCGGATCGGAACCGGCATCCGGCTCGGTCTGCGCGAAACAGGGAATCTTCTCGCCGCGCAGCACCGGGAAAAGGTAGCGTTCCTTCTGCGCGTCATTCAGTCCGAGCAGAATCGGACCGACCGCAGGTCCGAAAATCGAATAGTCACGGCACGGCACGGCGACCGTCCGCCCGATCTCTTCCCAGAACACCGCCATGGCAAGGAGGCCAAGCTCCTGACCGCCATAGGTCTCCGGAACGTCAAGCAGCCACAGGCCGGCGCTCTTTGCCTTCTCCGACAAGGCGGCGTGCAGATCCGGTGGAATCTCGCCCGTCCGCTGAACGCGCTGCTCCACCGGAATGAGTTCCTGGTCGACAAAGCGGCGCAACGTCTCCCGAAAGAGCGTCAATTCCTCTGGCAGCTGAAAACTTGACATGATCGATAATCGCACAATAAACCGATAATCGATATTCGACTTTTTGGGTGTCACTGTCAATAGTCATGCCGTAAACGACAACGGACCGAATCTTCCAAGAATGGATTCTCAACGATGAAGTCGCCGGACAAGCGCTCCTACTTTTCAGACTCTCTGGCGCGCGGACTTTTAGTTCTAAGGGCATTCGACGGCACGGCGCCGCGCCTGCGCGTCAGCGAGATCGCGGAGCGCACGAAGCTCAGCCGTGCCGTTGCGCGGCGTTATTTGCTGACGCTTCGCGACCTCGGCTATGTGGGCACCGATGGCGAAGCCTTTTTCCTGCGGCCGCGCGTTCTCGATTTCGGACATCAATATTTCGCGGCAACGAATATCGGTTCGCTGATCCAGCCCTTGCTCGTCGAGTTCGCGGAACGCACGCAGGAGGCCACCACCCTTGGCGTCATGGACAACCAGGAAGTCCTCGTCGTGGCTCGCGCCGCGAAGCGGATGCTGGATCTGGCCATCGGAAGCGGCAGCAGACTGCCTATCTTGCAGACATCGCTTGGGCGCATACTCGCCGCCCACCTGCCGGACAAGGATCTGGCGGTCATGTTTTCGGCATTAAATGTCGACGAAGCAGAACGCGCTCGGCTGCAGAAGGAGTTCAGCACGGCTCGCCGCCAGGAATACGCACTGGTGCAGAACGAGCTTGCCCCCAAACTGGTTGCGGTGGCCGTTCCCCTCTATGACCGCCGGCGACAAGTGGTCGCGGCCTTGAACGTCACGTCCTACACGAGCAGCCGGAAAGAGCTCGTGTCCAATTTTCTGCCGATACTGATCGAAACGAAATTGCAGATTGAAGCGGCTCTGCGCTCTTCAAATAATGCGCTCGGGGACAGCTCCGCCAACGTGATGTGACGCCGCGCATTCAAGATTCGACGAGTCGAATAGCGGGACCACGTCCCGAGCTCAAACCATTCAGCCTCGACTAGGCGCGACGCACGACCAGCCATGTCTGCTCGCTAAAAGGCTCCTGCATGCTCGCTTAATGAGCATGGCGAGAGCCCATGGCCACTTGACATTCGAAGACCTCCAATTTTGAATGATCGATATTAGAACTTATGTACGATAATCGTACATGGAGGCTTTGGCCATGCGGCTCGCGTTCCCGGTTGCAATCGTCGGTCGCCCGCCGATCGCCGGCGCTTACTTGTCGGTGCCCGCCCAGAGCTCGATGCGCGCCCGGCCCGGGCCGACCCCGCCCTTTCATACCGGCAGGGACGCAGATTTTTTATCTCGCACGCTGGCGACGGATGTTGCCGAGGGCATCAAGGAACAGCCCATGAAAGACCGTGAGCCGGGCGCGACAGTTGCTTGCAGCAACGAGCGCGCTCGATGGCCACGATCTCGACGATGCATGAAAAGCCTCGCCTCAGATTTCGCCGCAGGCCATGCGGCATGGAAGCGGAAGCGCTCAGAGCGTTCATTCCAATGGAGACGAGATGCCGGCGGCGCTCCTGCCTCGACCAACTGCTCCCGAACCAAACCCGTCACTGCGCAGCTGTTTTCGGCGGCGCGCGCCGTAATTCACCCGAGCGACTTTGTTTCTACAGCGCCAAAAGGCAGGAGATATTGAGGACATCATGAAACGACTTGAACGTGGACTTGCAGGTGTAATCGTTGGCTTTGCCTTGCTGTTTAGCGGCTCCGCCTATGCGCAAGACTGGCCGAAGCGATCGCCGACCATGATCGTTCCGTTCGTGGCCGGGGGCGGCGCAGACGTGGTGGCCCGCATGCTCACTGCCGAAATGGCCAAACATCTTGGCACGCAGGTGGTCATCGAGAATCGGCCGGGGGCTTCCGCAGCGATTGGTGTTCGCCAGACGGCAATGGCCGAGGCAGATGGATATACAGTCGGCCTTCTGACCGATGTGATGACCGTGACCGCGGCGAGCGGGACCTCTCCTGTCGATATGAAGCAGGATCTTGCCTATGTCGGCCAGATCGTTCGGGTCCCCTTGATCCTGGTGGGCAGCGGCAAGGCGCCGTTCAAGACCTTTTCGGAATTCGTAGCTTACGCCAAGGCCAATCCCGGGAAAGTAACCGCAGCCTCCATCGGCCCGACGAGCACCCATCATCTTGGTCTGGAGTGGCTCAAATCGCTGCTGGGCATCGATATGCTGGTCGTTCCCTATCGCGGAGTGGCCCCCGGATTAACGGCGCTCGTCGCCGGCGAGATCCAACTGATGTTCATGGGTTCAGGCGTTGCCGACGCATACGTCGATGCGGGCCAGCTCCACTACCTTGGTGTCGGCAGCAAGAACCGGATGCCAAAAATCCCGAACGTTCCCTCGATCAGTGAGTTCAATCTTCCCGATTTCGAGCTTGTTTCCTGGTATGGGGTCGCGGCTCCCGCGAAGACACCGCAACCGATCCTAGATCGTTGGTCGAGCGCGATCGAGAAGTCGCTCGCCGACCCTACGCTCCGACAGAAAGTGGCATCGACAGGAGCGGAGCCGCTGTTCATTTCGGGCTCGGAATTTTCACGCAAAGTGCAGGACGAAATCGCCAAATACGGGGCGATAGGCAAACGCGTCGGCATGTGGAAATGACAGTGAGTGAAATTTCGGCGCCATGAGCCGGCGCTCCGAAGACGGACAGCCGCTGCTGCAGGACTTCTTGCAGCAGCGGCTGTCAATTCAGGTGTCGCGAGCCACAGCGCAGCATAAAAGCAACCTCGCCGCATTGCTCGTCAACGTCACCGCCAAGCCCCGCTCGGCCATCCGACCGACTGACAACCAAGCCAGCCGAGATCCGGCCTCCTATTTAAGGCCCGATGCAACAGGCTAGCCGGGTATCGCATCCCGGCCGTCGACATCACGTCCTGTCCCGTCAATCGCGGGGCAACATATCCAGCTCCCGCTGCTCGTGATGGAGACCGAGCCTCACATCGAACCCTGTGTTCATCCCAGAACCGGGCTTCGCGTATAGTTGATCCAGTATTTTTTTGCCGGAGCCCCGCCAACCTGAAAGGCTCATGTTGGCGCTCTTTGAGGCAGGCACGAACCAAGTCCCGCAGCTTTACGCCAATTCCCAATGTTTGTCCGCCCTAACGCCGGCGGACTCGCCTGCTTTTGCAGCACCGCCTCCTGCGCAGCCGACGGGAAGCCGTTGTCGCACAAGCACCCATTACCTTGACATTCAATAACAGCCAGCTTTCAATGATCGATAGTTGCCCATATGTACGATTATCGCCCAAACGAGGTTTCTATGCGAAAACTGCTGCTTGCTACCCTCGCCAGTCTGGCGGCCCTTGTCGGAACATTCTCAGACGCCAGCGCCCAGCAATGGCCGACGAAGCAGCCGTGGTGGGTGGTGCCCTATCCTGCCGGCGGCGGCGTCGATTTCGTCTCACGCGTGTTGGCGACCGAGATTTCCAAGAACTTCAAAGATCAGATCATCATCGACAACAAGCCGGGCGCCTCGACACAAATTGCGATGCGCCACATCGCGTCTTCTCCGGCCGACGGCTACACGGTCGGCGTCATGACCGCGGATCTGGCGGTCACGACCGCGCTCAGCCAGCCGCAGGTGGATATCGAAAAGGACTTCGAGTATCTGGTTAAGCTGCTCGACGTGCCGATGGTTCTCATCGCGAACGGCAAGATGCCGTTCAAGAATCTCAAGGATTTCGTCACCTACGCAAAGGCCAATCCGGGCAAGGTGACGGCGGGCTCGATCGGCGCGACAAGCATCCATCATATCGGCCTCGAATGGTTCAAGAAGCTCGCGGGAATTGACATGATGGTCGTTCCCTATCGCGGCACGGCTCCGACGCTGCAGGCCGTCGTCACCGGCGAAGTGCAGGTCATCTTCATGGGCGTCGGCGTCGGCGATGAATTCATCAAGAACGGCACGATCGTGGAATTGGCCGTCGGCGGCAAGAAGCGCACACCGCGCGCACCGCATGTCCCGACCTTCATGGAGGAAGGCTATCCGAGCTTCGACTTCTCGTCCTGGTATGGCGTTGTTGCGCCGGCCAACCTGAATAACGAGGCGAAGGCACGCTGGAAGAAGGAACTGCTGGACGCCCTCAACAACAAGGATACCCGCGCGCGCATCGAAAACACCGGTGCCGAAGTGAGCGGCCAGGAGGGCGACGCCTTCAAGCAGTTCGTCATCGGCGAAACCAACAAATATCGCGAAGTCGGCAAGCTCATCGGCGCCACAAAGTAAACGGCTGCGCCGTGCCAACTCCAGCCTGCTGAAACAC
>JAEWCJ010000098.1 GCA_023390695.1 Pseudomonadota bacterium
GTTCGCCGGCATCGACGCCATCGACATCGAGATCGAGGAGCGCGATCCCAAGAAGCTGATCGAGGTCATCGCCCCGCTCGAGCCGAGCTTCGGCGGCATCAACCTCGAGGACATCAAGGCGCCGGACTGCTTCGAGATCGAGGAAGAACTGCGCGCGCGCATGAAGATTCCCGTCTTCCACGACGACCAGCATGGCACCGCCATCATCGTCGGCGCGGCGGTGCTGAACGCGCTGCATGTCACCGGCAAGAAGATCGACCAGATCAAGATCGTGACCTCCGGGGCCGGTGCGGCGGCGCTGGCCTGTCTCAACCTGCTCGTGTCAATGGGCGCGAAGACGGAGAACATCTTCGTTTCCGATATCGAAGGTGTGGTCTACAAGGGTCGCAACACCCTGATGGATCGCTGGAAGGAGGTTTACGCGCAGGACACCGAGGCGCGCAAACTCGGCGATATCATCGACGGCGCCGATGTCTTCCTCGGCGTGTCCGCGGGCGGCGTGCTGAAGCCGGAAATGCTGGCGCGCATGGCGGAGCGGCCGCTGATCATGGCGCTGGCCAATCCGGTGCCGGAAATCATGCCGGAGGAGGCGATCGCGGTGCGTCCCGACGCGATGATCTGCACCGGCCGCTCGGATTATCCGAACCAGGTCAACAACGTTCTCTGCTTTCCCTTCATCTTCCGCGGCGCGCTCGATGTCGGCGCCACCACCATCAATGAGGAGATGAAGCGCGCGGCGGTGGAGGCGATCGCGGCGCTGGCGCGGGAAACGCCGTCGGAAGTCGCGGCGAAGGCCTATGACGGCGAGGCGCGCATGTTCGGCTCGGGCTCGCTCATTCCCAATCCGTTCGATCCGCGTCTGATTCTGCGCATCGCGCCGGCGGTGGCGCGCGCGGCGATCTCGTCCGGCGTGGCGACGCGGCCCTTCATCGATTTCGACGCCTATGAGGAGCGGCTGAACCGCTTCGTGTTCCGCTCCGGCTTCATCATGAAGCCGCTCTTCACCAAGGCGAAGACCGATCCCAAGCGCGTCATCTATGCCGAGGGCGAGGACGAGCGCGTGCTGCGCGCGATGCAGGTCGTGGTCGAGGAGGGGCTGGCGCGGCCGATCCTGGTGGGACGTCCGGCGGTGGTGGAGTCGCGGCTGGCGCGTTTCGGCCTGTCGGTGCGGCCGGACCGCGATTTCGAGCTGATCAATCCGGAAGACGATCCCCGCTACCGCGAATTCGTGCAGGCCTATGTGCAGGCCGCCGGCCGCCGCGGCGTGACGCCGGACACCGCGCGCACGGTGGTGCGGACCAACACGACGGTGATCGCGGCATTGGCGGTGCGGCTCGGCATTGCCGACGCCATGCTGTGCGGTCTGGAAGGCCGCTACATGGCGCATCTGAAGAATATCCGCGACGTGGTCGGGCTCGCGCCCGGCGTACGTGAGTTCGCGGCCCTGTCGCTGGTGATCACCAACAAGGGCGCGTATTTCATGGCCGACACCCAGGTCACCGCCGAGCCCAGCGCCGAGGAGATCGCCGAAATGGCGGTGTTGGCGGCGGCGCATGTACGGCGGTTCGGCCTGGAGCCGAAAATCGCGCTGCTCTCGCACTCCAATTTCGGTTCTTACGACAGCGCCTCTTCGCGCAAGATGCAGGCGGCGCGCGAGCGGCTGGCGGCGACGCATCCCTCGCTGGAAGTGGACGGCGAAATGCACGGCGATGCCGCGTTGCTGCCGGCCCTGCGCGAGCGGATTTTCCCGAATTCGCGGCTCAAGGGCGAAGCCAATGTGCTGATCATGCCCAATCTGGACGCCGCCAATATCGCCTATCAGATGTCGAAGGTACTGGCGGATGCGCTGCCGGTGGGGCCGATTTTGATCGGTGCCTCCCGGCCCGCGCATATCCTGACGCCGTCCACGACGTCGCGCGGCGTGATCAACATGACGGCGACCTCGGTCGTCGAGGCGCAGGCCAGCGGATAAGCCGTAAAGGATTTGGCGTTCCACAGCGGCGGAATTGCCGCGGCGGAGCTTTGGCCGTTCTTCAAGAATTTGCTTGATACTCGGGCGCGAAATGCTTATCTGGCGCCCAGCCGTTTGGATCGGTCCGCTCAGTCTGTGGGTTGATTCGGCGGCTTTCGTATTACGTGAGCCGGCTCGCCGGTCTCAGCTTTGATCTCTGGTTGGGGAGGACGGCATGAGCCAAAACGCCCTCTTTCAATCGGGAAAAGGCTTGGGGACCCCAAGTACCGCCCGAAAGAAGGACTTCGCGATCGACGCGTCTTCGGTTGTTTCTGAAGAACGAGCCGATCATTTCGTGGTGAGGAACGGAGTGCGATGCGCTGGCGCGCATCTCATCATCGACCTTTACGACGCCCACAGACTGGACGACCTCGACCATGTCGAGGCCGCCTTGCGCGCCTGCGTGGATGCTGCCGGCGCCACGCTGCTGCATATCCATCTGCATCACTTCGAGCCGAATGGCGGCATTTCCGGCGTCGCCGTGCTTGCGGAAAGCCATATCTCGATCCATTCGTGGCCCGAGAACGGCTATGCGGCGCTCGACGTGTTCATGTGCGGCGACGCCAAGCCCGAGGCTTGCGTGCCGGTGTTGCGCGAGGCGTTCAAGCCGGGCCGCATCGCCGTCAGCGAATATCTGCGCGGGCAGGGCGCCTGACCCGAATGTGACGTCATGGCCGGGCTTGTCCCGGCCATCCACGTCCCAATACGCTGGACAATTGAAAGA
>JAEWCJ010000119.1 GCA_023390695.1 Pseudomonadota bacterium
CCAGAAAGTCGCGCGCGCCTTCCGGGCTCGACGCCGTCAGGATCGGCGTCTGAAACTCGAAGAAACCCTGCTCCTTCATGCGCCGGCGCAGCGAGTCGATGATCTGCCCGCGCTTCATGACATTGGCATGCAAACGGTCGCGGCGCAGGTCGAGGAAGCGGTATTTGAGGCGGATGTCTTCCGGATATTCCTGGTCGCCGAAAACCGGCAGCGGCAGATCGCCGGCCGCGCCCAGCACCTCGATCTCGGTCGCGAACACCTCGACCTGACCGGTCGGCAGATCCGGATTGTCGGTGCCTTCGGGGCGCCGGCGCACCTTGCCGTCGATTCGCACCACCCATTCCGCGCGCAGCGTCTCGGCGGCCTTGAAAGCCGGGCTGTCGGGATCGGCCACCACCTGCGTCAGGCCGTAATGGTCGCGCAGGTCGATGAACAGCACGCCGCCATGGTCACGGATGCGGTGGACCCAGCCGGAGAGACGCACCGTCTCGCCAATGTGTGTTTCGCGGAGCTCGCCGCAGGTCTGTGTGCGATAGCGATGCATGTCTCAGGATTCGCAGGCTTATAGGCTAAGGCCGGCGAAAAGCGCATGGGGGTCACGCTTTGTCAAGGCAATGAGCCTCGACAGACGGGCATCGATCTGCAAACTCAGACTCGGAAACCCTCCGGCGGACGATATGACCAAAAAGACCACAAAAACGGCCCGTGGAGCCCGGACCCCGCCCCCCTCCGCCAACGGCAGCCGGATGACCACCGGGGAGGCCGTCGTGGCCTCCCTGCTCGCGCATGGGCTCGACACCGTCTATGCCCTGCCCGGGGTCCATAACGACCCCTTTTTCGACGCCCTGTACAAGGCCGGCAACCGGATCCGGACCGTCCATACCCGCCATGAACAGGGCGCCGCCTATATGGCGCTGGGAGCGGCCCTGGCCACCGGCAGGCCGCAGGCCTATGCGGTCGTTCCCGGGCCGGGGCTCCTGAATTCCGGGGCGGCGCTGCTGCAGGCCTTCAGCATGAATGCTCAGGTCCTGGCCCTGGTCGGGCAGATCCCGCAGGCCGCGATCGGCCGCTCGCTCGGCCATCTGCACGAGATCCGCGACCAGGCCGGCATCATCGCCCGCCTCGTCGACCATTCCGCCCGCATCTCCCGGCCCGCCGAAGCCCCGCGCCTGGTGGCCGACGCCTTCCGCGCCATGGCCAGCGGCCGGCCGGGCCCGGCGGCGCTGGAATGCGCCATGGATGTCTGGGGCCGGATCGAGCCGGTCGGCCCCATCGGCAAGCCGGACAAACCGGCCCCGCCCCCGCTCGACGAGGACGCCATCCAGGCCGCCGCCAAAATCCTCGGCGCCGCCAAAAATCCGATGATCGTGGTCGGCGGCGGCGCGCAGTACGCCTCGCGCGAGGTCACCCGCCTCGCCACCATGCTGCAAGCCCCCGTCGCCGCCTGGCGGCGCGGTCGCGGCGTCGTCGACGACCGCAATCCGCTCAGCATTCCGCTGCCGCTCGCGCATGAAATGTGGCGTGAGGTCGATGTCGTCATCGGCATCGGCACGCGGCTGCTGATGCAGCTTGGCGGCTGGGGGCATGACCCCGGCCTGAAAGTCGTCCGTATCGACGCCGATCCTGATGAAGTCGAACGCAGCAGCAAGCCCGCCGCCGCCCTGATCGGGGATTCCGCCCGCCTGCTGCGACGCCTGCTCGAGGTGCTGCCGGCGCATAATTCCAAACGCCAGTCGCGCAAAGCCGAAATGCTGGAACGGCACGCCGCGATGCGAAAGCGGCTGGACAAGCTCGGCCCGCAGATCGCCTTCCTCGACGCCATCCGCGCCGAATTGCCGGAGGACGGCATCTTCGTCGACGAGGTGACGCAGATCGGCTTCGCCTCCCGCCTCGCCTTTCCGGTCTACAAGGCGAACACCTACATTTCGCCCGGCTTCCAGGACAATCTCGGCTGGGGCTACGCCACCGCCCTCGGCGTGCAGGATGCGCGGCGCGACGTGCCGGTGCTGTCGATTTCCGGCGACGGCGGCTTTATGTATACGGCAACCGAACTGGCAACCGCAGTCCGCCACCGTATCCCGCTCGTCAATATCGTGTTCAGCAACAATACCTACGGCAATGTGAAGCTCATCCAGCAGGAGAGCTATGGCGCCCGCCACATCGCCGTCGATCTGGCGAATCCGGATTTCGTGAAATTCGCCGACAGCTTCGGCGTCGCTGCCGAGCGGGCGCACGATGCCGGCGAATTGCGCAAGGCCCTGCGCCGTGGCTTTGCGCGCCGTGACGCCCCCACCCTGATCGAGGTGCCGGTGGGCGAAATGCCTTCACCCTGGGAATTCATACTCATGCCGCGTGTACGCGGTCTCTAAAGTGACCTGATGGACCTGATTACAACAACCCAAGATCTCGCCGACGCCTGCCAACGGCTTGCCGCCCACGACTTCGTGACCGTCGACACCGAATTCCTGCGCGAGTCGACCTACTACCCGCAGCTTTGCGTGCTGCAGATGGCGTCGGCCGACGAGGCGATCGTCGTGGACGCGCTCGCCGAGGGACTCGACCTGCAGCCCTTCTTCGATCTGATGGCGAACGAGAAGATCGTGAAGGTGTTTCACGCCGCCCGCCAGGACATCGAAATCATCTGGCACCGCGCCAACCTCATCCCGCATCCGATCTTCGACACCCAAGTCGCCGCCATGGTGCTCGGCTATGGCGATTCCATTTCCTACGATCAGCTCGTGCAGCGCATCACCGGCGACACGCTCGACAAGTCGAACCGCTTCACCGACTGGACGCGGCGGCCGCTGACCAAAGCGCAGATCGAATATGCGGTATCGGACGTGACGCATCTGCGCGACGTCTACCGCAAGCTGGACGCCGACCTGCAGAAGCGCAAGCGCACCGAATGGCTCAACGAGGAAATGGACATCCTCACCTCGCCCGACACCTATCGCATGGACCCCGACAACGCCTGGCAGCGTCTGCGCTCGCGCGTGCGCAAGCCGAAAGAACTGGCGGTGCTGATCGAGGTCGCCGCCTGGCGCGAGCGCGAAGCCAAGTCGCGCGACGTGCCGCGCGGCCGCATTCTCAAGGATCATGGGGGCGCCGACATCGCCGTGCAGGCGCCGACGACCGTCGAGCGCCTCGCCTCGCTTCGTTCGCTCCCCAAGGGCTTCGAGAAATCGAAATGGGGTCAGGACATTCCCGATCTGGTCAAGCGCGCGCTGGCACGCGATCCGAAGACGCTGCCGGCGATCGAGCGCTCCAAGCCCGCCGCCAACGGCACTGCCATTGTCGAATTGCTGAAGGTGCTGCTGCGCATGACGTCGGAACGGCATGCGGTGGCGTCGAAAGTGATCGCGACGGTCGACGATCTCGAACGCATCGCTGCCGACGACGATGCCGATGTGCCTGCGCTCAAGGGCTGGCGGCGCGAATTGTTCGGTGAAAAGGCGCTGGCGCTCAAGGCCGGGCGCCTCGCGCTGGCGCTCGAGAAAGGCCGCGTTACCGCCATCGAGCGCAACAGTTGAGTGATCCGTTCGTCACCGCGACAGCCGGGACCCAGAATCGTTCTGGATTCCCGCTTGCGCGGGAATGAACGGAGCATGTAACACCCGCCGCCTCAAAACCAATTCATCCCCATGCCCCATCGCCTTCCGCCTGCCCCCGAAGCCAAGCGCGTCCCGCACAGCGTCACCCATCACGGTGTCACGATCGACGCCCCTTATACGTGGCTGCGCGATCCCGGCTATCCGAATGTCAGCGATCCGGATGTGCTCGCCTATCTCACGGCGGAGAACGATTATTTCGAAGCAGCGATGCAGCCGCACCGGACGCTCATCGACACTCTCTTCGCCGAGATGAAAGGCCGCATCAAGGACGACGAGTCCAGCGTGCCGCAGAAGGACGGAGATTACGTCTACTGGTCGGCTTTCGATGCCGGCGCGCAATATCCGAAATGGTATCGGCGGCCTGTCGGCGGCGGCGCCGATGTCGTCATCCTCGACGAACCCGCGATGGCGAAGGGTCTCGATTATTTCCGGCTCGGCGGCCATGCGGTCAGCCCTGACGGCCGGTTGCTCGCCTATGCCGTCGACACCAACGGCTCCGAACGTTACGTGCTGAGAGTCCGCGACCTCGACACCGGCGCCGACCGTCCCGACGTGATCGAGAACTGGCGCTACGGCCTCGTCTGGGCCGCCGATTCGAAAAGCTTTCTCTATACCGATGCCGACGAGAACTGGCGCTCCAAGACGGTCTGGCATCATACGCTCGGCGAGCCGCAATCCGCCGACCGCATCGTCTACAAGGAGAGCGAGATCGAATTCGGGGTCTCCCTCGGGCTGACGCAATCGCGCGCCTATGCCGTGATCAGTAGCGGCGACAGCGAGACCAACGAAACGCGATTGCTGCCCACGCACGACTTCAACGCACAGCCGCTGCTGGTCTCGCCGCGCCAGCCGAACCGGCTCTACGAGGTCGATGAGCGCGGCGGCACGCTCTATATCCGCGTCAACGATACGCATGTGAATTTCCGTATCGCGACGGCCCCCGTCTCCTCGCCCGGCACCTGGACCGAACTGATCGCGGGAGACGACCGCCACTACATTCTCTCGCTGACCAGTTTCGAGAACCTGCTGGCGGTGGAGGAACGCGTCGACGGTCTCTCGCAGATCCGGCTGCGCGACTATGACAGCGGCGCGGACAAATACATCTCGTTCCAGGAAGCGAGCTATGTGGCCGGCCTCGGCAACAATCCCGAATACAAGGTCGACCGGCTGCGTCTGTCCTATCAGTCGATGGTCACGCCGAGCACGGTCTACGACTATCACCTCGCCGACGCGCGCCTTGAGACATTGAAGGTCCGCGAAATTCCCAGCGGCTACGATCCCTCGCAATACGTGACCGAGCGCCTGCTGGCGCCGGCGCGCGACGGCGTCATGATCCCGGTCTCGGTGGTCTACCGCAAGGACTTCGCCAAGAACGGCTGCGGCCACCTGCATATCAGCGGCTATGGCGCCTATGGCTTTGCCTATCCGCCGAATTTCTCGTCCAACCGCCTGTCGCTGCTCGATCGCGGCTTTGCCTGCGCCATCGCGCATATCCGCGGCGGCGACGATCTCGGCTATCAATGGTATCTTGACGGCAAGCTCGACAAGCGCACCAACACATTCAACGATTTCGTCGATGTCACGCGCTTCCTCATCGGCGAGGGCTTTGCGGCCGCCGGCCGGGTTACGGCCGCCGGCGGATCGGCGGGCGGCGAATTGATGGGCGCCGCTGTCAATCAGGCGCCTGAATTATACGGCGCGGTCGCCGCGCACGTGCCCTTCGTCGATGTGCTCAACACCATGCTCGACGCCACGCTGCCGCTGACGCCGGGCGAATGGTCGCAATGGGGCAATCCGATCACCGACAAGGCCGCGTTCGACTATATCCGCAGCTACAGCCCCTACGACAATGTCACCGCGCAGGATTATCCGGCGCTGCTGATCACCGGCGGCCTGAACGATCCGCGCGTGACCTATTGGGAGCCGGCGAAATGGGCGGCGAAGCTGCGCGCCACCAAGACCGGCACCAACATATTGCTGATGAAGATCAACATGGGCGCCGGTCACGGCGGCAAATCCGGGCGCTATACGTCGCTGCAGGAAGCCGCCGAGGAATACGCCTTCCTGCTCACGCAGACGCGCGACACGGCAACCGCCTGACCGAGCGGCGCCGTCAGTCCATGATCAGATGCGGCTCGCGGCCGATCAGCCGCGCCAGCGTGCGCAGGCGATTGAACACGCGGTCGCCGGCAAGCGCGGCATGTTTGCCGCGCATCCGCAGCACCAGCCTGTCGCGTTCGACCCGCAGCGGCGTGGCCGGCAGAACGCCCGGCATCGAAGCCGAGATCATGTAGGCGACGCGGAAGGCCGCGCCGAGAATGCGCGCATGGTCGAGAAGCCGCGTCGACGCAAGTTCGCGCAGCCGCGGCGACAGGTCGTCGTCATGCGCGATGCCGACATGCCGGAAATACACCGCCAGCGCCAGATAGGCGCGCGCGGAATGGTCGAGCGCGACGAACGAGGCATGCGCGATGATGTTCAGCGACTGCTCGCCGCGATAATCCGGATGCGTGCGCCAGCCGATATCGGCGACCAGGCAGGCGGCATGCCGCAAGCGCCGTTCCGCATCCGTCTCGTCGATGCCCGAGGAGTCGAAAAACCGGTCGGTCCAGGCCACCATTTCCTCGCCATGCAGCGGCGAGCGCGAGCGCAGGACATTGAGGTTGCGCGCCGCATCGATCAGCGCGTCCTGCTTGCGCTCGCCGGCCTTCAGCATCGAATAGAGCAGGCCTTCGCGGACGCCGAGCGCCGAGATCACCACATGGTCCGGCTTGGTGCGCCGGATCAGATGCTCCAGCACCAGCGCCGCATAGCTGAGCAAGGGCCGCCGCGCACTGGGAACGACATCGATCTGCGACAGCGTGTCGGCGTTGACGCGCTTCACCAATTGGCAGAATTCGAGCGCTTCCTTGGCGCGGATCTTGTAGCCGTGCATCACATGCAGCGGATAACCGGTCTGCGCCATATGCAGCCGCGCCAGCGCGCGCCACGCGCCGCCGACCGCATAGAGCGAGCGCCCTTTCCCGGCCGCGCCGGTGCGCACATTGCGCAAGGCCTTGGCGACGATCTTGTCGGCCTTCTTGATCGACTTCTTCGACGCATCCTGCAGCGCCAGGCCGCCGAGCGGCAGGGTGATGCCGCGGCGCAGCCGGTCGCCCTGGATGTCCACCAGTTCGAGCGACCCGCCGCCGAGATCGGCCACCAGGCCGTCCGGCCGGTAGAAGCCCGACAGCACGCCCAGCGCCGCCAGTTCGGCTTCGCGCCCGCCCGACAGCACGTCGATCTTGATGCCGACCAGCCGTTCGGCTTCCGCAATGAACGCCGGACCGTTGCTCGCGTCGCGGCAGGCCGCGGTGGCGATGCCGAGCACCTGCCGCACCTTCAGCGTGTCGCAGAGGGCGCGAAACCGCTTGAGCGCGAGCAAGGCCTGCGTCACCGCCTCCGGCGCAAGCAGGCCCGTCGACTGCACCTCGCGGCCCAGTCCGGCCAGCACCTTCTCATTGAAAATGGGGGTCGGCGCCCGCGTCAGCCCCTCATAGACCACGAGGCGGACCGAGTTCGATCCGATGTCGATGACCGCGACCGAGGGCCCATGGTCGAGCCGGCCCTTGGCCAGACGCCGCAATTTCTGCGTCTGCGCTCTGCTCTGCGCTTTGGTCTTGGCTTTGGCCGCTGCCGGTTTCGAGGATTTCGAGGCCACGCGCACGCGCGCCTTGCCGGCAGCCTTACCGGTCCTGGCGGCGCGTGAGGCGGCGTGGCGGAGATTCCTTGAGAGATTTTCCACGTCCCGACAGGCTCGGATTGGTCATGAAGTATTTCTGGGCGTTGAACGGCTCCTCGCCCTTGCCCGGCCTTATGCGGCTTGCCGTGCCATCAGGCAAGACCATCCAGCTCTGCTCGTTGTCCTTGAAGTTGACGACCATGATCTGGTCGAGGACTTGCTCATGCACGGTCGGATTGGTCATGGGGCACAGCACCTCGACCCGCCGGTCCAGATTGCGCGGCATCAGATCCGCGGAGGAAATATATACCGTCGCCTTCGGATGCGGCAGGCCGTGCCCGCGGCCGAAACAATAGATGCGCCCGTGCTCGAGAAAGCGTCCGACAATCGACTTGACGCGGATGTTGTCGGACAGGCCGGGCACGCCCGGCCGCAGGCAGCAGATGCCGCGCACCACGATGTCGATGTTCACCCCCGCCTGCGAGGCTTCGTACAGCAGGTCGATGATGTCGGCATCGACCAGCGCATTCATCTTCATCCAGATCGCCGCCGGCTTGCCGGCTTTGGCAAAGCCGATTTCCTGCCGGATATGCTCGCTGATCCGTTGCCGCAACGTGAGCGGCGACACCGCCATCAGCTCGAGCTCGACCGGCTCCGCGTAACCCGTGATGAAATTGAACACGCGGGCGACGTCCTGCGCGATCACCGGATCTCCGGTGAAATACGACAGGTCGGTATAAATGCGCGCGGTGATCGGATGATAGTTTCCGGTGCCGACATGCACATAGGACGCCAGTTCCCGGGCCTCGCGCCGCACCACCAGCGACAGCTTGGCATGCGTCTTCAGTTCGACGAAGCCATAGACGACCTGCGCGCCGGCTCGTTCGAGATCGCGCGCCCAGCGGATATTGGCCTCCTCGTCGAAGCGCGCCTTCAATTCGACCAGGGCCGTCACCGACTTGCCGGCTTCGGCGGCTTCGGCCAGCGCCTTCACGATCGGCGATTCCGCCGAGGTGCGGTAGAGCGTCTGCTTGATCGCGATCACATCGGGATCGCGCGCCGCCTGTTGCAGGAACTGCACCACCACATCGAATGATTCGTAGGGATGGTGGACGATGAAGTCCTTCTGCCGGATGGCAGCGAAACAGTCGCCGCCATGATCGCGGATGCGCTCCGGAAAGCGCGGATTGTACGGCACGAACAGAAGGTCGGGCCGGTCGATGGCAACCAGTTCCTTGAGGTCGTTCAGCGCCAGCATGCCGTCGGCCAGAGCGCCTTCGACGATGAACGTGTCGTTGTCCTCCACGCCCATGGCGCGCTGCACGAAGCGGCGCAATTCCATCGGCATGTCGTCCTCGATCTCGAGCCGGATCACCGACCCGCGGCGGCGGCGCTTCAGCACACTTTCGAACGAACGCACGAGGTCTTCCGCCTCTTCCTCGATCTCGATTTCGGAATCGCGGATGACGCGGAAGGCGCCCTGCCCGTTCATCGCGTAGCCGGGGAAGAGCTGGTCCATGAACAGATAGGTCGCATGCTCCAGCATGATCACGCGCAGCGGCTCGCCATCCTGCTTCGGCAGATGGACGAAGCGTTCGATCTTGTGCGGAACGCGGATCAGCGCGTTCATCGCCTTGCCGTCGCTGATCCGCGACAATTGCAGCGCGATGGTGAAACCGAGATTGGGAATGAACGGGAAAGGATGCGCCGGGTCGATGGCGAGCGGCGTCAGCACGGGAAAGATGTGATGCAGGAAATACTGCTCGAGCCACGCCTTTTCCTGTTTGGTGACACTCTGCGTATCGACAATGACGATGCCCTGGTCGGCGAGATCGCCGCGCAGCGCGCGCCAGCGCCCCAGTTGATCGCGCGCCAGACCCGCAACCACTTCACCGATCTTCGCCAGTTGCTCGGACGGCGTCAGCCCGTCGGGGCTGCGGTCGGTGATACCTTCGCGCACCTGCCCCTTGAGGGCGGCGACGCGGACCATGAAGAATTCATCGAGGTTGTTGGCCGAAATCGACAGAAACCGCAGCCGTTCCAGCAGCGGATGGTTCGGGTTGTCGGATTCGTTGAGGACACGCCGGTTGAAATGCAGCCAGGACAATTCGCGGTTGATGAACCGGTCGGGACTCTGGAACAGAGCCGAATCGGGCCGCCCGCCGGCCGCCGTAGCCGAGGATTCTGCTTTCAACACAATGGCTTCGCCGCGCTCAATCATGGACATTCCGCCTCACTGCCGCCACCCTGGTCCGCTTCTGGACCTGGTTTATGACGGAGCGATGACGCCCGCATGACAGTCATTCTGGCACAAATCGCTTAAAGCGCGGTGTCCCTCAGCAGTTCCGCCGCCAGCGCGCGGTTAACCGGGCGTTTGCGCCGCAGGGCCTCCTCATCGAGCAGAGCCACCACCGCACGCGCCGCCGCGAAGGACCGCTCGATGCGGGTGAGCAGATAGCCGACCAGGCTTTCGTCCACCGCCAGTTGGCGGTCGGCGAACAGCTTGACGGTCACCGCCCGCAGCAAGGCGTCGTCCGGCGGGGTGAGCACGACCGCCGGGATCGCCCGCAGCCGCGAAGCGAGATCGGGCAGCGCGACAGTCCATTGCGTCGGCGGCGTGCGCGCGGTCAGCAGCAGCCAGCCGTCATCCTGGCGCGCCAGATTCAACAAATGAAACATGGCGCGTTCGTCGAGCCCGTCATCGGCGATGTCTTCGACCACCAGCGCGCCGGTCGCCAGCGCCGACGGCAGATGCGTTTCCGGCAAGGCGCGCGCCGAGAGGAAACGGGCGCCCGATTGTGCCGCCCAGATCGAGGCCAGATGACTCTTGCCGGACCCCGCCGGGCCGGCGAGCGCGATCGCGCGGTTTGGCCAGTCGGGCCAGCGCTCGATCATCGCCAGGGCGGCGTCATTCGAGGGCCCGACCAGAAAATCGTCGCGCGTCAGGCTTTCGGTGTGATCGAGCGCAAGCGCAAGCTGGCGCGGAACGGACATGCCCGACATCTCAGCCCGGCTGATCGCCGGTGTAATAGGAACTCGCGCGATATTGCCTGACCAGGAAGCGCACCAGCACGCCGATGGCGGCGGCAATCGGCACCGCGACCAGCAGGCCGACAAATCCGAACAGCACGCCGAAGGCGAGCAGCGCGAACATCAGCCAGACCGGATGCAGGTTGGTTTCCTTACCCACGAGATAAGGCTGCAGGAAGTTGCCTTCCAGGAACTGGCCAATCCCGAAGATGCCGGCGGTGGCGATAACCCAGATCCATTCCGGCCAGAATTGCGCCAGCGCCACGCCGGTCGCCAGCAGGAAACCGATCATCGTGCCGATATACGGCGCGAAGCTGAGAAACGCCGCGGTCATGCCGATCAAAAGGCCGAAATTCAGGCCGATCGCGATCAGCGCCACCGAATAGAACACGCCCAGTATCAGGCAGACGATCGCCTGTCCACGAACGAATCCGGCAATGGCCGAATCCATTTCACGGAACAGCTCATGCACGGTGTCACGGTGATGAACCGGAATCAGGCTGTCGATGGCGCCGACCATGCGGTCCCAGTCGAGCAAGAGGTAGAAGGCGACGATCGGCGTGATGACGAGAATGGACAGGATGGAGACCAGCGCCTTGCCGCCCGACCATAGCGAGCCGAGGAAGCTCGTGATCCAGCCGGCGGCCGTGGCGGCGACGGTGCCGAGCGACTTCTGCGCCTCCGGCAGCTTCTCCTCCACATAGGTACCGAGCCAGGTCTGGTTGGATTGCTGGATCAGCGTACGGATACGCTCGATCAGTTCCGGCAGACGCTGCATGAAATTGCTGATCTGCTCGCCGAGCACCGGCACCACCAGAATGATCGCCAGGACCAGCGCGATGGCGAAGGCGATCACGATGATGACCGCGGCCCACGCGCGGCTGAGGCCGATCCGCTGCAGCCGCTTCACCAGCGGATCGAGCAGATAGGCGAGCGCGAGGCCGGCGACGAAGGGCAGCAGCACGTCGCTGAGCAGCCACAGCAGCGCGATGAAGACGACGAGCGCGCCGGTCCAGAAGATTAGCTGGCGCTTAAGACTGATTTGGCCGGAGACCCCGCCTTGCCCTGTGGCGGTGCCGGAGGAGCCACGTTTCACATTTGCCATGCGCGCAGTCCCTGCCCGTCCCGCTTACGTCAGTGCCCGGCTCCGTTCGAACCGACATGACGGATCCATTCCGCGACATAGAAGGCGATCGAGAGCAAGGTCAAGACGGCGACCAGGCCGATCGAGACCGGCAGCAGCCAGCCCGCGTCAAACCGGAAGGCCAGCGCCGCCAGTACCAGACAGGCCAGGAAAATCTGCGCAACGGTGTTGGCCTTGGACACCGGATGCGGCTTCATGCGCATCGGCTTGCCGATCAGCCAGGTCAGCATCACCGCGCCGATGATCATGATGTCGCGTGACACCACCAGAATAACCAGCCAGCGCGGAATCACCTCGGTGATCCCGAGCGCCACGTAGATCGAAACGATGAGCGCCTTGTCGGCCAGCGGGTCGAGATAGGCGCCGAGTTCGCTCGCCATGTTGAAGCGCTTGGCGAGGAAGCCGTCCACGGCGTCGCTCACCCCCGCGACCAGGAACAGCACGAATGCGCCCATCATTTCGCCGGCCGTGATCGTCCAGACGATCAGCGGAACGCAGAGGATGCGCGCAAGTGTAATGAGATTGGGAATACTCAAACCAGATAGCCCCGGCATCGGGCGGCCGACGGGAACCGGCCGCGTTTCGGGCAGTATATAACGTCCATCAAGCCATTGCGCGCAATGCGATTTCCACGTAACCACCGGGCAAATAACAGGGAACCCGCATGGCTGATAACGGGCGCGGCCTGACCTATGCCGGCTCCGGTGTCGATATCGACGCCGGCAACCGCATGGTCGACATGATCAAACCGCTGGTCCGGGC
>JAEWCJ010000120.1 GCA_023390695.1 Pseudomonadota bacterium
CAATAGGCCTCCGCGGCCTGTCATTTTCCCCGCACGCCGCCTATCTATTGCCGGAATCGGCGCTCAGGCCGTCACACCGGTTTCACGCCAAAGGTTTAAACTTACATATGGATTCGCTTTCGCAAGCCGCGCTCGGCGCCGCCATCGGTCTCGCCGTCATGGGACGGCGCACCAGGCCCTGGAAAGCGGCCGCCATCGGCGCGCTTGTCGCCACCCTGCCCGATCTCGACGCCTTCTATAACCACGGCGATCCGATCAGCAACATGACCTACCACCGCGCCAACAGCCACGCGCTGTTCTGGCAGACGGTGGCATCGCTGCCGATCGCCTTCGTTGCCGCGAAAGGTCTGCGCGAGATGCACCAGTTCGGCCGCTGGTGGCTGACGGTGTGGCTGGCGCTGATCACGCATGCGCTGCTCGACTGGACGACGGTCTACGGCACGCAACTCCTGCTGCCCTTCACCGACACGCCGTTCGCGCTCGGCAGCATGTTCATCATCGACCCGCTCTACACGCTGCCGCTCCTGATCGGGATCATCGTCGCCCTGAGTCTGCGCGACGCGCGCGGCTGGCGCTGGAACGCTGCCGGACTGATCGTGAGCACCGCCTATCTCGGCTGGAGCGCGCTGGCGCAGCAGCAGGTGAAGGGCATCGCCGAAGACGCGCTGCGCGCGCAGGGCCATCAGGTCGAGCGCCTGCTGGTGACGCCAACGGCGTTCAACACAGCGCTGTGGCGCGTGGTGGCGATCACGCCGCAAGGCTATCTGGAAGGCTTCCGCTCGATCTTCGATCGCGACCGCGCGATCGCCTTCGATACCTTTGCGCGCGGCGAAGACCTCTACGACGCCGTGCGCGGCAACCGGCATGCCGAGCGCATCGCCTGGTTCAGCCACGGCTTCTTCAAGATGAGCGAGCGCGACGGCCGCGCCATCATCACCGACCTGCGCATGGGCCAGGAGCCCTATTACAGCTTCAACTTCGTGGTGGCGCAGCGGCAAAGCCCGACCTTCGCCGCCGTGCCGCCGGTCTGGTTGCGGCAGCGGCACGAGATCGGCAGCGGCGTGAGCTGGATCTGGCGGCGCGCGCGCGGCGAAGACGTCCCGCCGCCCCGATGATCGCTGCCGCGACCTGCGCCTCTATTTGCGCGCCTTCACCGCCGCCTGGTATTCGTCCGGCTTGAACCCGACGAGCAGGCTCTTGCCGAGATCCAGCACCGGCCGCTTGATCATCGAGGGCTGTTCCAGCATCAGCTTGACCGCCTTGGCGGCGGTGAGCCCTGCCTTGTCCGCCTCCGGCAGCTTGCGGAACGTGGTGCCGGCGCGGTTGAGTAGCGTCTCCCAGCCGACCTGCTTGCTCCAGGCGTCGAGCGTTTTCCTGTCGATGCCCTCTTTCTTGTAGTCATGAAACGCGTAGGCGACGCCCTGCTTGTCCAGCCAGGCGAAGGCCTTCTTCATCGTGTCGCAATTCTTGATGCCGTAAATGGTGATGGTCACTGCATCGCCCCGCATGCCGTTGCTGTCGAATGCAGTTCTGTTGGCAAAAGCAGTGGCCGTCAAGCGGACGGCTGCGCCCTGTTGGAATCAACAAAGGCGCGGAGCGATTGCGCGAGCGGCCGCCGGCCGATTTACGAGTTCGCGGCCCCGTGCACGCCGGTCGCGGGCCGATAGCTTGCGCCATCGCTTGCGAAACGTGCGTGGCCATACGAGGCCAGCTGTCCTTCGATGATCGCGACCAGCCGCCTGTCGGCGATTTGCGCGACGCCAGGAATCCGTTCGGCAAGCTTGTAGGCGGCCAGGCGAAGGCCGGTGACGCATGCGCCCGCCAGAAAGGCGATGCGGTCAAATCCGGTGATCCGCACGCCGATCTCCTCGCCCCTGCGCGCGTCGCCGTTGAGGAACTGCTTCACAAAAAACACCTTCGAGAAGCCACGCTCCAGCTGGTCAAACGCGCGCGAGCGCCATGTCTTGTCCGCCGGCAGATAGGCCTCGAGCGTTGCACGCAACAGCGCGCCGCAGGTCGCGTCGTCATAGCCGGATCTGAGCGTCGCCTGCCGCGCCAGCATCACCCGAACGATATCCTCGGGCGTGGTCGCCAGCAGCGTTTCCGGCAGACCGAGCAGATAGCAACGATACCGGCTCAATTCGACGCGGGCGCGTTCGTCGTCTGTAAAGACCTTGCGCCCGCTCTGAACGATGGCGGTGGACATCAGCGTGATGCCGATCAGCCCGGCGGGCATCTGATCGACCTGCGGGATGGGGACGCCGTAGACCGGCACGTCCCAGCGGCCCTTGCGCATGACATTGAAGCGCACCATCGCATGCATGAGGCGGACCATCGCCGCCGCCTTGAACCCGGCGCCGTTGCGCGCGAGCGCGCCCGGCAGCACCGAGGTCGCAAAGAAGGTCGCCGTCTCCTTGACACGACGTGCCGCATTATCGTTCGAAAGCGTGCCAGTCAGGGCCATCGGCAGCGCCGCATACTTGTTCATGAAGGTGGCGATAAACGCCGCGCGGATCGAGAACGGGCTGAGGATTGCGGACGCGGCGCGCTCGGCCCTTGCCCCCTCTTCGACCAGTTTCATGTCGAGCCACGCGGGCACCCGCTCCATCGCCTCGATATAGGTGCGCAATTCCGGCGGCGCGTCCTCGACGGCGTCAACGCCCTTGTCGCAGGCCTCGACCAGCATATCGACGAGGCGGCGGAAACCGTAGCGCGGCATCAGCGCCGCATAAGGATCGGCAACGCGGTCGCCCATGAACGTATAGGCGCGCATGCGCTCCACAAGTTCAGCGTCAGCGAGGATCTGATTGCGCAAGGCGGACTGAAGGTCGGTCCGCTCACCCGGCAGAGCCGCAAATCGCTCGGGCGGCGCATTAAAATCGACCGCGCCATAAATGGCCGGCGTCAGCTCCGCTTGCGACCGGACCTGCGCCCAGATCTCTTCATTCGTCATGCCTTGCCTCAACTCGGAACAGCAACGGACTGATGACACCGGCAGCCGTCGGCGAATACGGATTGCTTGCGTAAAACATACCGCCGGCAGGCTAGTCGTTTGTTAATGGGGAGACAGGCCGAGGGACGACGAACAAACAGGCTGAATAAATCGTTTGGTTTGACCGGGATCGCGATCGCCGGAGGCTATCCGGCGCCACGCGCCGGCTCAAATCACATCCATGGCCCGGTGATTGTGGCTGACGACATATCCTCACCGACGCTGAGGCCGACCAAAGAGACGTGACCGATGTGGAACGCATTGGAATTGTGGCAACAGGACTTGCACGATTCTTATCCGCATTCCTGTATGCTTGCGCGCAGCGATTACCGGTCCGATAGCGTCAGGTTTTTTGAAAAATGGGATTTGGCATTTTCATTCACCGTGCAGACTCGATTTACGACGACAGTCCTGCCGAACGTTATCAATTTCCGGGTCAGTACCTCAGTCGCGCCGAAGCGTGCGTTGGCAGTTGGATCATTTATTACGAACCTCGCAAGGTCGTCGGAACCCGTGGCTATTTCGCCGTAGCCAAAGTTCGAAAGATAATTCCTGATTCGGCGGCACCCGGGATGTATGTCGCCGTCATCGAACCCGGCAGCTATCTCGACTTCGTCAATCCTGTCCCCTTCAATGGGCCCATGGGGGTGATTGAAAGT
>JAEWCJ010000178.1 GCA_023390695.1 Pseudomonadota bacterium
CCCCCGGCGGGGGGGGCACCTTTCGATTGGCAGAGCGAATTAGTACTGGCACAGCGACTGGAATATTGTATACCAGATACCCTATGGTCCGTACGATGAGCCAGAACGACACCACACCCCGCAACTCGGCCCAGCCACGCAAGGATAGCGTGGCGAACGATGATGTTCCGCGTCTGGCGATCCAGCCGATCGATACCTCGTTCAGCTTCAAGAACAAGGCCTATGCGGCGCTCAAAAACGTGATCATCTCGATGGACATCTATCGCAGCCGTAGCGACATCCGGCTCGATGAACGGCAACTGGCGCAGGATTTCGGCGTCAGCCGTACCCCGGTACGCGAGGCGATGGCGCAGCTCGAGCGCGAGGGGTTCGTCCGCTCGATCCCCCGCCGCGGCGTCTACATCGTGCGCAAGACGAAGGAAGAGGTGATCGAATTGATCACCGCATGGGCGGCGCTGGAAAGCATGGCGGCCCGCCTCATCACCGAGAATGCGAAGGACGAGGAAATCGCGGCGCTGCGCAAGATGTTCGCGACCTTCGAGGGCGGCCAGGCGCGCGCGCATCTCGACGAATATTCCGACGTCAATATCGAATTCCATCAGACCATCATCCGCCTGAGCGGCAACAAGGTCCTGATCCAGCTCGCGGAAAATCTGTTCACGCATATGCGGATGATCCGTCGCAAGACCATCGGCGAGAAGAACCGCGTCGACAAATCGATCCGCGACCACATGAACATCATCGAATCGCTGGAAGCGCGCGACACCCCGCGCGCCGAAACCCTGGTCCGCGATCATGCGCTCGGTCTCGCCGACCATGTCGCGCGCTACGCCGACTATCTCGACTAACGACAGAAATTTGTACGGGAGGATTCTCCATGTCTGGTGCTGCAGTCAAAACAAAGCCGGAAGCGGCGGACGCGGAGCAGGAGCTCACTGACGGCTTTCATCTTCTGATCGACGCGCTCAAGCTGAATGGCGTCAAGACCATTTACGGCGTTCCCGGCATTCCGATCACCGATTTCGGCCGTATGGCGCAGGCCGAGGGCATCCGCGTCATCTCGTTCCGCCACGAGCAGAATGCCGGCTATGCCGCTTCGATCGCGGGCTTTCTGACCAAGCAGCCGGGCATCTGCCTCACGGTGTCGGCGCCGGGGTTTCTGAACGGCCTCACCGCGCTGGCGCACGCCACCACCAACTGCTTCCCGATGATCCTGATGTCGGGCTCCTCCGAGCGCGAGATCGTCGACCTGCAGCAGGGCGATTATGAAGAGATGGATCAGCTCGCCGTCGCCAAGACCATGTGCAAGGCGGCCTATCGCGTCCTGCACGCGCAGGACATCGGCATCGGACTGGCCCGCGCGATCCGCGCCGCCGTCTCCGGCCGCCCGGGCGGCGTCTATCTCGACCTGCCGGCCAAGGTGTTCTCGCAGGTCATGAACGCGGATGCCGGCGCGAAGTCGTTAATCAAGGTGATCGACGCGGCGCCGGCGCAGATCCCGGCGCCGGACGCCGTGAAGCGCGCGCTCGACGTGCTCAAGGCCGCCAAGAAGCCACTCGTCATCATCGGCAAAGGCGCCGCCTATGCGCAGGCCGACGACGCGATCAAGGCCTTCATCGAAAAGACCGGCGCGCCGTTCCTGCCGATGAGCATGGCCAAGGGCCTTCTGTCCGACCTGCATCCGCAATGCGCGGGCGCGGCGCGCTCCACCGTGCTGAAGGATTCCGACGTCGTCGTCATGCTCGGCGCCCGCCTCAACTGGCTGCTTAGCCATGGCAAGGGCAAGGCCTGGGGCGATGCGCCGAAGAAATTCATCCAGATCGACATTGAGCCGAAGGAAATGGACTCCAATGTCGAAATCGCAGCGCCCGTCGTCGGCGATATCGAATCCTGCGTCACCGCCCTGCTGAATGCGATGGGCGACAAGTGGACGCCGGCGCCGTCCGACTGGGTCAACGCGGTCAAGGCCAAGCGCGAAGACAACATCGCCAAGATGGCGCCGAAGCTGATGAACAACAACTCGCCGATGGACTATCACGGCGCGCTCGGCGTGTTGCGTCAGGTGATCAAGGAGCGTCCGGACGCGATCCTCGTCAACGAAGGTGCCAACACGCTCGACCTCGCCCGCGGCATCATCGACATGCACCAGCCGCGCAAGCGCATCGACGTCGGCACCTGGGGCGTCATGGGCATCGGCATGGGCTATTCCATTGCCGCGGCTATCGAGACCGGCAAGCCGGTGCTCGCCGTTGAAGGCGACTCGGCGTTCGGCTTCAGCGGCATGGAGATCGAAACGATCTGCCGTTACAAGCTGCCGGTCTGCGTCGTCATCTTCAATAACGACGGCATCTATCGCGGTACCGACGTCAATATGAGCGGCGGTTCCGACCCTGCCGTGCCCATGTTCGTCAAGGGCGCGCGCTACGACAAGATAATCGAGGCCTTCGGCGGCGTTGGCATCAACGCGACGAGTCCCGACGAACTGCGCCGCGCCGTCAATGAAGCGATGGATTCCGGAAAGCCGACGCTGATCAACGCGGTCATCGACCCGACTGCCGGCAGCGAGAGCGGCCGCATCGGCAACCTCAACCCGCAAAGCGTGGTGAAGAAGAAATAACGCGAAGCGTCATTCCGGATGCGGCGCAGCGTGAAACGGTGCGTCACTGATCCGGGATCGACACGGACAGAATAGGTC
>JAEWCJ010000229.1 GCA_023390695.1 Pseudomonadota bacterium
TGGCCAAGTTCCTGATGCGCGGCGAGGTGATCGAATGAGTGGCATCGAGGATCTCCCGGACTGGGTCGCGCTGACAACGGCGGTTCTGGTGCTGCTCGGTGCCGGTCTTACGCTGATTGGATCGCTGGGCCTTCTCCGCCTCGACACATTCTACGCGCGCGTGCATGCGCCGACTCTTGGGACGACGCTCGGCGCCGGCAGCATCCTGATCGCATCCATGCTGTTTTTTTCGGTGTTGCAGACGCGTTTTGTGCTGCATGAAATTCTGATCACGATCTTCGTGACCCTGACGACGCCGGTGACTCTGATGTTGCTCACCCATGCGGCCATGTTGCGAGACCAGGCGGAAGGACGGCTGGTTATTTCAAATGGCAAGGCGGAAGATCGCGGCCTTCGGTCTGAAAGATCGTCCGGGTCGCCCTGACCGCGCGAACTCGGCGTCTCCGGGCCAGCGCCGCTGCCTATCGGTAATTTCGGTAATTGTGGTTCTCCGGGAGGCCGGCAATAATGCGCGATTGCTTGGCAGGTTGCGGCGGTTACGCGAGATTGACAATCCAATCTTCGTATAAGCGATCACCCACCCGTTCATCCACAGCGGCGCCATATGGCCGGTGCGACGTAGCCAGTGCGGCCCGGGCTTCCGAAGGAGTGCGTCCGAACCGCTGTTTGAACGCGCGCGTGAAGGAGACGGGATCGCGGAAACCCCAGCCATAGGCGATGTCGGCGATCTGGCGATGGGCATGCTGCGTGGATAGAAGGTCTGCCAAACTGCGCCTCAGCCGTTGTTCGCGAATGAACTCGGAAACGCCGCCGATCGGCGCGAACAACCGGTAGAGCCGCGCGCGCGACATCCCGACGCCTGCTGCTACGAAATCTGGGTCCAGATCCGCTCGCGTGAGACGCTCCTTGATGAAATTCTGCACGCGCAGCACTTCTGCCGGTTGCAGGAATTCCGGCGCGTCGCCGTCCTTGATCGCCGCTCCGTTGAACGACAGGGCAATGACCTCGATAAGTGAACGGGCCGCAAAGCTGCCGTCTGCAACCGACAATGTCGGCGCGATGGAAAATAACGTTGTCAGATAACTGGCAAGCAGCCGTCCGGGCCCGGTCTGCGGGTCCACGCGTGCACCTTGCAACGAATCCGGGTGCGTGAGGAGAGGGGCTAAGCGGCGGCGGGGGACCATGACCGAAAACAGGTCGAAATCCGAATTGAAAGTGTCCATGACATCGGCCAGATCAAATGCGATCAAGCCTCCGGCTTTGACATCGGGCGCCAGTCTTAAGTCCTCCACGTCTCCGGAAATGAAGAGCTGGATCATATAGTGATCGATAGAATCCCGCGCGATACGTGCGGGACTCCGATTGAATTTCTGAGCTCCGGCGGTGCATCGGGACAGCATGAGGTCTTCAAGCAGATAGCTTTGGACGCTGGCGCTGAAGATGTGCGCGGAGGCATTCGGTGGAGGCTGTGTGTCCAGCAATACACCGATACTCTGGCGCCACGCGGAAAAGCGTTTGGACGGCGGAAGCCCTTCCGTGCTGAACAGTGATGACGGGAGCGCCGTATGTTCCAGCTTTGGCTGCGATCTCATTCCATCAGGCCGCGGCACTGAGGGGCTTGCGAGGTGAGGGCCATTGAATTCCGTCCCCGTGAGTACCGGAAGAAATAGCTTGCCGCTTCAGAGCCGGTCAATTCGTGTCTGAGACATATCGACTGCAATCTGAGACGGAATGGCAGGCCGGGGTCGCTGACTGTTCTGCGAGCTTGTGCCACCACTCCTGGATTGCGGATGCGGGCATGGGGAGCGGACGGCTCGGTATGGGCATCTGCTGGCGTTGTTGCGGCGCAAAGGCTGGGTGCCGGAAGGAGGGAACTTGCAACGATATTGTGGAAACGGATTGCTGGCCGGCGTCATCGCGTCGGCTGTAGTCTGGGCAGGTGCAGCTGTTGCGGCAGACCTGCGAACTGCTGCGCCGGTGCCTTATGCACATGTATCGAATGTGAATTGGACGGGCTTCTATCTTGGCGGCCATCTCGGTTATGGGCAGGGCAAGGCGAGTGTCTCCGATCCTGCTGCGCCGGGCTTCAGCGTCGACACTACAACGAAGGGTTTTCTTGGCGGCGGCCAACTCGGCTATAATTATCAGGTGGGCAGGACGGTGTTCGGCATCGAGGCCGACTTCAGCGGTGCGAATGTGGATGGGACGACGGTGCTCCATGATCCCACAGGCGACATTGTCTCAGGCAATCCCCGTAATCGCTGGACCTCACTCATCACCGGCCGTCTGGGATATGCGGCCGGCAACTCGCTTCTTTACGTGAAGGGCGGTGCGGCGTTCGGCGGCTTTCGCTACGGCGCGGCCAATCTCACCGACAACGAATCGGGAAGCGCCAAATTCAGACGCAGCGGTTGGACGGTCGGAGCAGGTCTCGAATATGCGCTGTCCAATGCCTGGTCCATCCGTGGCGAGTACGACTATCTGAATTTTGGCAAGCACAACGTGACGGTTACGGAAAACGACGGATCGACGGATACGGCGGTATTTCGTCAGAAGCTGCATCAGGTTAAAGTCGGTATCAATTATCGTTTCGGCTATTGAACGAAGAGAGGGGATCCCATTTTTCGGGGCCCCTTTTCTCTATTCGTTATGAGGGAGAGGTGGCTCCTTGCGCTGCCGTCTCGCTTTAGAGATGCATCGGGGCGATGGTTCCGAACCTCAATTATAAGCGTATATTCCTATATCTGATATCCAGCTTCGCTAATGACAGCCATAAATCATTGAGATTTGTGCGGTTTGAATGGTAAGTGTAGTAGACTAAGCGGCGTGCCATCAATATCTCGGCTTTGTTGGCGACGTTGCCCCTTTCACTCGGCCTTTCTCCCCGCATGCGTACCTCATCGTCTGAAAAGATTCCTGATATCGGGCCTGAGATTGTTTCCGTCGCCGAAGCGTTGCTGACGGACGCCACCATGGCGGTGCGCCGGCGCGTGGCGGATGATGCGCAGGCGTTCGATCGTGAGCAGCGCGCGACCCACGGCCTCGCCTGGCTCGCCACGTATGTCGAGGCGTTGCGCCAGCTTGCGTCCTATGCCGAGCGCATGCAGACGTCCGGCCATTTCGGCGAGGTGGAAGAGCTGATCGTCAGCATCGGCTTCGGCGAATATCTGGCGCAGATCGTCGGCGGCATTCCGATGAGCCAGGGCGAGATCGTGCGGCTGGGGGATCTTGGGCTGCCGGCGGCTTCGGTCGCGGCGCGGCTGACGCCCGGCGTGGAGGCGCTGATCGCAGACGGCAACACCGCCGCCCGGCGCGCCCGGCTCGTCGCGCTGCTGCGCGATCACCACGGCGCGACCTTTGGCGCCAGTGGCCTTGACGAGACGCTGGAATCGATCCGCGAGGAGATGCGCAAATTCGCGCTCAGCGAGGTGATCCCGCACGCGCAAGGCTGGCATCTGAAGAACGAATATATCCCGCTCGAGATCATCGCGCAGATGTCGGCGCTGGGCGTGTTCGGGCTGACCATTCCCGAAGACTATGAGGGCATGGCGCTCGGCAAGGAATCGATGTGCGTCGTGTCGGAGGAATTGTCGCGCGGCTATATCGGCGTCGGCTCGCTCGGCACGCGCTCGGAAATCGCCGCCGAACTCATCCTCGGCAGCGGCACCGAGGAGCAGAAGCGCAAGTGGCTGCCGAAACTCGCCTCCGGCGAAATCCTGCCGACCGCCGTCTTCACCGAGCCGAATACCGGCTCCGACCTTGCCTCGCTGAAGACGCGTGCGGTGCGCGAGGGCGATGTCTACAAGGTCTATGGCAACAAGACCTGGATCACGCATCCCGTGCGCGCCGACCTGATGACGCTGCTGGTGCGCACCGATCCGAAGGAGGCCGGCTATCGCGGGCTCTCCATGCTGCTCGCGGAGAAGCCACGCGGCAGCGACGCCGATCCGTTTCCGGCGCAGGGCATGTCCGGCACCGAGATCGAGGTGCTCGGCTATCGCGGCATGAAGGAATACGAGATCGCCTTCGACGGTTTTGAGGTGAAGGCGGAGAATCTGCTCGGCGGCATCGAGGGCGCCGGCTTCAAGCAATTGATGCAGACCTTTGAATCCGCGCGCATCCAGACCGCGGCACGTGCGGTCGGAGTGGCGCAGGCGGCGCTCGATCAGGCGCTCACCTATGCGCAGGAACGATCGCAATTCGCCCGGCCGATCGTGGAATTTCCGCGCGTCGCCGACAAGCTCGCGATGATGGCGGTGGAGATCACCATCGCCCGCCAGCTCACCTATTTTGCCGCGCGTGAAAAGGATTCGGGTCGCCGCTGCGATCTCGAGGCTGGCATGGCCAAGCTCCTGGCAGCGCGTGTCGCCTGGGCCGCAGCCGACAATGCGGTGCAAATTCACGGCGGCAACGGATTCGCGCTGGAGTTCCCGGCCTCGCGCCTGCTCTGCGACGCGCGCATCCTCAGCATTTTCGAAGGCGCCGCCGAAATCCAGGCGCAAGTCATCGCCCGCCGTCTGCTCGACGGGACGAACTAGCTGGCTTCTCAGCAATGACAATCGCTCAATCGCCGTTCGGCGGTAGTTGAGCGCACTGCATTCTGCTGGCTTGGAATTGGGGAAGAAATGTACGACCTGCTTAAGGGCTTGAGGATCGTCGAGGGGGCATCATTTGTTGCCGCGCCGCTGTGCGGGCTGACATTCGTCCAGCTCGGCGCGGACGTGATCCGGTTTGATCCCATTGGAGGCGGGCCGGATTTCTATCGTTGGCCGCTGGCTCCGAGTGGCCTCAGCTTCTATTGGGAAGGGCTGAACAAGGGAAAGCGTTCAATTGCGATAGATCTGGCACGTCCGGAAGGACGCGAGATCGCGGCCGCTTTGGTGACCGTTCCAGGGCCGCAGGCGGGGTATTTCGTCACCAATTATCCGGCGCAGAGTTTCCTGTCACATGAACGCCTGGCCGCACGCCGTGCAGACCTGATCACGGTGCGGGTGACGGGATCCTCGGATGGCCGTAACGCACTTGATTACACTGTGAACTGCGCTGCAGGTTATCCGGAGATGACGGGCCCAGCGGACACCGCTGGCCCAGTCAATCATGTTTTGCCGGCATGGGATGTGGCGGCCGGATTGACCGCGGCGGTCTCACTGCTTGCGTCTGCTCACAAGCGGTCGATCACCGGGCAGGGAGGTGAAATCCAGGTTCCGCTCTCGAACGTTGCGTTCGGAGTCCTGTCCGCGCTTGGCAATATTGGCGAGGTGTCGGTGTCTGGGCGCGACAGGCCGCGTTACGGCAACGCGTTGTATGGGTCGTTTGGGCGGGACTTCGTCACTCAGGACGGTCGCAGGCTTATGATCGTGGCGATCACGCGTCGGCAGTGGCGGGGCTTGATCGAGGTGCTTGGATTGCAGGAGGCGATCGGGGCGCTCGAGCAACGCCACGGAACGAACTTTGAAACGGACGAAGGTGCTCGCTTTGTTCACCGGGAGGAGATTTTTGCGCTGGTGGAGCAGCGGATCGGGCAAAGCCAGTTTGCGGACCTTGCCGAAACCTTTGATCATCATGCCGTCTGCTGGGGTGAATACCAGAGCGTTCGTGAAGCGCTGGACAAGGACTTCCGAGTATCTGCAGCCAATCCGATGTTCAATCGTGTTTCCCATCCCAGCGGAGAGACCTATATCGCGGCGGGATTTCCGGGTGTGATGCCGGCTGCGGAACGCGAGCCAGTGCGGCCCGCGCCCAAGCTGGGCACCCATACCGATGAAATATTGACGGGTGAACTGGGTCTCCCGGAGGGCGAGATTGGGCGCTTGCATGATGCCGGCATCGTCGCGGGGCCAGGAAAGGCGTATGCATGACCGACACAGGCATTTCGCCGAACGAAATCGAAAGCTACCGGAGCTATGTCGGTCGCTCGATCTCGGAAACCGAAATCATAGGCATGCATGTCTGCCAGCGCATGGCGGCGACCCTCGACAGCGCGCATGCCGGGCCGGTGCTTCCGCCGATGTGGCATTACGGATTGTTTCTGACTATGGCGGCGACAAGCGAATTGGGCCGCGACGGGCATCCGCGGCGTGGTGATTTTCTGCCTGCGGTCAGCTTGCCGCGACGGATGTTCGCAGGCTCGGACATTACCTTCCTGAAGCCGCTGACGATCGGGCATGAGGTGACACGGGTATCCCGGATCGCGTCGGTTGAGCACCGTCAGGGCAAATCGGGACATCTTGTTTTCGTGCGTGTGGCCCTGAGCTTCTGCCAGGACGGCGAGGTCTCGATCAATGAGACGCAAACCATCGTTTATCGCGGTACGGGCGGACGCGTACCGGCGGTGACCGAGCGGCCGCTTCCGCCGCTTGCCGCGAACGAAGCGGCGCAGGAGTGGACGCCTACGACTATCGAATTGTTCCGCTATTCTTGCGCCACCTTCAATTCACATCGCATTCATTATGATCTGCCGTACGCGATGGAGGAGGAGGGCTATCCCGGATTGGTGGTGCACGGTCCATTGACCGCAACGCGTCTTTGTGCGTTTGCCGCCGGTATCGCAAAAAGTCCGGTGCAGCGTTTTGTCTTCCGCGGCGAGGCGCCCGCTTTTGTTGATCAACCGATCCGTCTGGCCGGACACTTGGACGGGAAGACGTGCATCGTCCGCGCCGAGCGGGCCGATGGTATTGTTGCAATGTCGGCGACGGCGACACTGGGTTGATTCAGTCCGCGTGATATGCTGGCGACGACAGTCCCGGCAGTTGGACAAGAGGATGTCGCATGGATATGACGCGCAGACGGATGATGGCGGAGGGAGCTGGTTTCTCGCTTGCCGTCGCGAGCCTCGTTCTTGGCTCCCGGCCAAGCTTGGCCAACACCGTGTTCAGGCAACCGATGACCGTCTACAAAGACGCATCCTGCGGCTGTTGCGGAGGCTGGATCGATCACATGGTCAAGGCTGGCTTCCGTGTGACGGCACTTGATGTGAATGATCTTGCTTCTGTGAAGGCGCGCTATGGCGTCTCCGATGAGCTCGCCTCCTGTCATACGGCAGTGATTGCCGGCTATATCGTGGAAGGGCATGTGCCGGCGGCGGCTGTCGACCGACTTCTGTCCAGCCGCCCCTCCTTGCGAGGCTTGGCGGCGCCCGGCATGCCGGTTGGCTCGCCAGGAATGGAACTCCCCGGCCAGCCGCCGGAGCGCTATGACGTCATTGGCTTTGGCGGCGGCGCGAACCAGGTCTTCATGTCGTTTCGCGGGACTGCGCCTCTCTGATATCGCGGAATGCCGCGCAAGAAAACGGCGATAGCCCGCTACAGCCGCGAAGTGTATGCATATTAGTTGGTTAAATATGGGTTGATTGTATGTTTCTGTGCATATATTGTATGGATGGCGGTGTGAGGTCGTTCAACGAAGGAGCAAGCTGTCATGGATGAAGCGCCGCAGGTTACGGAGCCCACTTTGGCCCAGGTTGCGTGGCGCACCGTGCGGGGACGCTGCCCCTGTTGCGGCAAAGGCCGGCTCTTCCATCGCTTTCTCAAGGTCGCCGGTCACTGCGATGTCTGTGGCGAGGCTTTTCATCATCATCGCGCCGACGATTTCCCAGCCTATGTGGTCATCGTCATTGTGGCGCATGCGATCGTGCCGGTGGTCCTGGCGGTCGAAACGCGCTACGCGCCAGCGTACTGGATACACTTGGTGCTGTGGCTGCCGGCCATCCTCGGCGCATCGCTTGCTTTGCTTTCGCCGGTGAAGGGGCTGATCGTCGGCCTGCAATGGCATTTGGGCATGCATGGATTCCAGGAATCGAAGGAGCGCAGGCGAAACAGCACGGATGCACGCGCGCTTGCACAATCGACACCGATGGGTTGAAGGTTCGGCTGCCGCTATACGATGGCAGCGCGGCGTACGATTTTCTGATCGTTCATGATGTCCGCGAGTGTCTTCAGTGCTTCGGCGAGCCGCGTCCGCTCCCCGACACCGCCGATTGATATTCTCACCGCATCAGGTGCGGCAGCCAAAGCGAAGGCATCCGCTGCAGTGACGCCAAGGCCTTCCTGCCGCGCTGCCTGAACGAGCCGGTGACGATCCCAGTGGGCCGGGAGCGGTTGCCAGATGTGGAGGCCATTCGGATGCGCGCGCGCCGAGGCAGGCAGGATGGATTTAGCCAACCTCTGCCGTATCGCCGCTTCGTCCCTGACAGCGTTCAATAAATCGACTGCCGATCCGTCGCGTATCCAATTTGTCACCAGCGACACCATCAATGGTGCCGGCATCAAAGTGAATGTGCGCAACGCACTCAGAAGCGGATCCATATGCGCTGGATCCGGAACCACGACAAAGGCTGTGCGCAGTCCTGGTGTCAGGCTCTTTGAGAGGGTAGCGATATAATAGGTCTGTTGCGGCAGAGTTGTCGCGAGTGGAGAGGGGGCATCGCCCGCCAGCATACTATATGGATCGTCTTCGATGATCGGCAGGTTGTGAGTTTGGGCGATTTTTGCGATGTCGCGCCGTCGGCGCGCCGGCATGGTGATGGTGGTAGGGTTTTGCATCGTGGGCGTCAGATAGATCAGACGCGGATTGTGCTTGCGAATGCAGGCCGCCAAGGCGTCGGGCCGAATGCCTTCGTCGTCTGTCTCCGCCGGAACGACCTTGAGCCCGAGCTGCAAAGCGGCCGACAGGAAACCGGGATAGGTGAGGGGGTCTGCAGCGACGGCATCGCCTGGCCTAGTCAGGGTGGAAAGCAGCGCCGCAATGGCAGCCTGTGCGCCGGCACTGATAACGATCCGCTCAGGCTCCACATGGCCGAGCAACGGTTCCAGCCATTTGCTGGCGGCGGAACGGTCGGCACGGGACCCCGCGCCAACCTGATAGGTCATCAATTGGTCGACGTTGGAGCGCGACAACACTTCGGCAAGACCGCGGTCCATCAGATCGCCAAGCCGCAGCCCGCGCGGAGGCGGCGGAATGTTCATGCTCAGATCGATCGATGGCCCGGCCTCGGCGGTTTGCGCGGGGATGAATGATCCACGCCCGGTCACGGCGTCGAGCAGCTTGCGGTGGCGCGCTTCGGCATAGGCGCGCGTCACGGTGGTCAGGTCGACATCGAGAAGCTGTGCAAGGGTGCGCTGCGGTGGCAGGCGGTCGCCGGGCCGCAACAATCCCCGGTCGATACCGGCGGCAATCAGATCCACGATCTGAAGATACCGAGGCCCTCCGCCTGCACTAAGCGGCCTGATCCAGGCCGCCATCTCGTCCAGTTTCATCGCATCGCCTTTGAAATCCATGCATTTCTTATAATTGTACGCATGCAATTTCTGGCCGGCAACTGTCGCGCACAACGTCCTATGGACGAATGGCCCGGTAAGCATGCCAGGTGCCGTGACCCAGCAGGGGAAATACAATAATCAAGCCTAAGAGGCCGGTTGCGAGGCTGAAGAGAAATAACACCAGCACCATCGCGCCCCAAGCCAACATCACCGGCAGGTTATTCCAGACCAAAGCCGTACTCGTGCCCATGGCAGTGAGTGCGTCTACGCGTTCGCTGAGCAGCATCGGGATCGAAAAGGCGCTGATGGCAAAGGAAAATGCAGCAAACAGCCCGCCGACGGTGCCGCCCACGATGAGCATGGCCCAACCGGTCGGTGTCGTAAACAGCATCGCCGCGATGTGATCGAGGCCGGGGAACGGCCGCAGGCCAAAGAACAATGCGTAGATTATAACTGCCGCGCGCATCCACAGCAGCATGAGAAGGCAAAGCAGTACTCCGGTGAAAAGAATTTGCCCGCCGGATTTGGGCGCAACGAATATCATCCGTGCCAAGCTGATACGTTCGCCAGCCGCGAGCCGCCGGCTTTTCTCATAAAGCCCGATTGCGAGCAGCGGTCCAACCACCATGAAGCCGGCGAGCGCTGGGAACAGAATGTAGTCCCATCCGAATGCGAAAAGGCCGAGGACAATCGCGACGGAGACGATAAAGACGAGGGCGCCATAGCTCAAACTGGTCAGCGGTTGGGTGACAAGGTCGCGCCACCCGGCGGCTAGCCAGGTAAATGCTGCCGACGGCGCCAGATGGCGGTTCCACGTCTTCTCTCGCGGCGCTGGTGGGAGGACGGCCGGGATTGTCGTCATCGTTGTTACCGTTTTGCTTCTGTTGCGTGTCTCACCGCGGCGAACATGCAGATTTGGCGGCGCTGAATCGGCTTTGCGTTCCGTTCGACTCGCCCTGCCGGGCATGATCGACGCAGTCTGGCTGCGACGTCACTGCGACATAGACGAGATGACCATTGGCTGCGAAGAGCAGCAGGAGAGCGAAGCTGGCTATGAGCCAGATCGAGAGCTTGCGTCTCCATACGGTCCGGGTCGGCAGGTTACTCATTGATTTCGCGACCTCAGATCGGCGAGATATAGCGCGAGGATCTTGCGTTCAAACGGGCTGAGGCGGCTTTCCCAAGCCGGCATATGACCCTGCCGGCCATGCCACACACTCGTAAAGATCGATTGTGGATCGCCGCCGTAGATCCAGTTGCGGTCCGTCAGATCGGGTGCACCCAGATCAGCATTTCCCTTGCCGTCATCACCATGACAGGAGGCACAATTCGCCGCGAAAATGGTCTGGCCGGCGGCACGTTTCTCCGCAGGAATTTGCTTTTCGGTTGCAGGCTCCGAGAGAGACCGCACATAACTGACCACGTTTTCCACCTCTGCCCGCGACAGGATCTGGTCGCGGCCGAAGGCGAGCATCTGCGCAACACGCGTATTTGGGAGATTGGAATTGATGCCAATGCGGATCGTTTCGGCAATTGTCTCCCGATCGCCGCCCCACAGCCAGGACCCGGCGACCAGGCTGGGAAATCCTTTACTGCCCTTGGCATTGAAGCCGTGACAAGCCGCGCAATTGTCCCCAAACAAGGTGTGTCCGGTCTGGCGGACGATTGTCATCAGGGTCGGATCGGACTGGATCGCTTGGTAGCCTTCCGTTTCGATCCGCTTGGTCCAGCTTTCGCGCCCAAGCGCGGCCTGTTTGAGAGACTCGGTGACAGTCGTCGTCTGATCGATCCCGAGCAGGCCCTTTGTATAAGTTACACCAAGCGGCCAAGCCGGCATCAGCACCCAATAGACGACCGAGAATAATAGGGTGGTGATCAGGAAAAAGTACACGGGCCGGGGGACCGGCGTGTTGAGCTCCTTGATTCCGTTCCATTCGTGTCCGGTGGTCAGGTAACCCGTATGAGGATCGCGTTCGGTTACCGCCATGGCTTGTCCTCGTCATGGATGATCGATCCGGCAGCCCGGTCGAATTGCTTCTTGTTCGAGGGCCAATAGGCATAGGCCACTACGAGGAGCGACAGGCCGATGAGGTAGAAGAGGCCGAACGACTTTGAGAACCAGACGAGGGTGCTGTGATCAAAGCCCATGGTCACCTCCCAGCCTCTGCGACAGGCTTATGTGCGGCGTCAGTCAATCGGCCGAGGATCTGCAAATAGGCAACAAGCGCATCCATTTCCGTCAGCCTGCCAGGGACGCCGTCGAAGGTTCGGACGTTCGTTTCTGCCCCATAGCGTTTGGTCACGCCTTCTGCCTGGGGAGAGTCGGGTGCCGCTTGTCCATGCGCGTCCGCTGGTGCATTGGCGATCATCTCGTCGGTGTAGGGGACGCCCACAGCGCGAATTGCCCTGAGCTGCAATCCCAGATCGTTAGTCCGCAGCGCCGTGCGCGACAGCCATGCATAGGCCGGCATGATCGATTCCGGCATCACAGCGCGGGGGTTGTTCAGATGTGCCACATGCCATTCGTCCGAATATTTGCCGCCGATTCGTGCGAGATCCGGTCCGGTCCGTTTCGAGCCCCAGAGCATCGGATGATCGTACTTGGATTCGACTGCGAGCGAATAAGGACCATAACGTTCGACTTCGTCGCGCAGCGTCCGGATCATCTGCGAGTGGCAGGCGTAGCAGCCCTCCCGGATGTAGATGTTGCGACCGGCAAGTTCGAGCGGCGTATAGACGCGCATGTCCGGCGCTTCTTCGACCGTCTGGTGGATCGTGAATAGCGGTGCGATTTCCACGATGCCGCCGATACTGGCGACGCCGATAATCGCAAGTACGAGGCCGATCGCTTTCCGCTCAAGCCGATAGTGAAGACCAAACATGTGTTCACTCCCCAGGCTGAAGCGCGGGTGTGCCCACGAGGACAGGGTCGGGCTTGTCGGGAATGGATCTGACGGTGGTTCGCGGCGCGGTGCGGATGGTCATCCAGATATTGTAGCAGCCAACAACCGCGCCGATCAGGAAGAACAGGCCACCGACTGCCCGCGCGATGTAATAAGGTCGCATGGCGACGAGCGAATCGACGAACGAATAAGCGAGAGTGCCGCTTTCGTTGTAGGTCCGCCACATCAGGCCCTGGATGATGC
>JAEWCJ010000315.1 GCA_023390695.1 Pseudomonadota bacterium
CTCCTGCACGACGGAGGCCACCAGCGTGCCGTCCTGCCTGAAGATCAGGCCGCGCGCGAAGCCGCGCGCGCCGTGCAGATTCGGGCTGTCCTGCGCATAAAGCAGCCATTCATCGGCACGGAAGGGACGATGCAGCCACAGCGCATGGTCGAGGCTGGCCGCCATGAAATCCTTCTCGAACAGGGTGCGGCCATGCGGCACCATCACGGTGTCGAGCAGCGTCATGTCGGAGGCATAGGCCAGGACGCATTGATGAATCGCGGGATCGTCCGGCAGTTTTCCGGTCGCCCGGATCCAGACGTTGAATTTTCCCTCGACCAGTTTCTTTCCGGTGTAGCGGTCATATTCGACCGGGCGCAATTCGATCGGGCGTTCGCGTTCGTAATAGCTGCGCACCGGATCGGGCATCGTCGGCAGAATGCGCTCGCGCACTTCGGAATCGCTCGGCAATTTGTCCGGCGGCAGAACATCCGGCATCTGCGCCTGATGATCGAACGCGGTGTCTTCCGGCATGTGGAACGACACCGACATCGCGAAGATCGGGCGGCCGTGCTGGATGGCCTTCACGCGCCGTGTGGCGAAGCTTTTGCCGTCGCGCAGATGTTCGACCTCGTAGATGATCGGAACGCTGGGATCGCCGGGCAGGATGAAATAGGCATGCAGGGAATGCGGCAGCCGGCCGTCGACCGTCCGGCAGGCGGCGACCAGCGCCTGCCCGATCACCTGGCCGCCAAAGACGCGCTGCCAGCCGACTTGCGGCGAACGGCCGCGGAACAGATTCACCTCCAGCGGCTCGAGATCGAGGATGGTCAACAAATCCTGAACGGCAGACGACATGAAGCTCTCGGGAGATGCGGGACGGACGGAATATGTATATTAAGGCAGGCATGTCAAAGAAGCCTCAAAGCCCGGCAGACCCTGCCGATATTGTGATCGGCGGCGGCGGCATGGCGGGTCTCGCCTTCGCCATTGCCCTGCGCGAATCCCTCGGCGATGCGTTCTCGGTGGTGGTCGCCGATCCGGCCCTCGAACGCGAGACCAGCGACACGCGCGCCTCGGCGATCGCGGCGGCGGCGCGGCGGCTGTTCGAGACGATCGGCGTGTGGGACGATGTCGCCGCGCAGGCGCAGCCCATCCTCGACATGGTGGTCACCGATTCCCGCCTCGACGACGCCATGCGCCCGACCTTTCTCACCTTCGACGGCGAGATCGCGCCCGGCGAACCTTTCGCGCACATGATCGAGAACCATGCGCTGATTGCCGCGCTGCTGAAAAAGGCGCGCGCCATCGGCATCGATCTGCGCGCCGACGCAGTGTCGGGCTTTGCGACGCAGCCGGGCGGCATTGCCGTGCGGCTGGCGGGCGGCGGCGAGGTGACGGCGCGGCTGCTGGTGGCGGCGGACGGCGCGCGCTCGGTGATCCGCGAGCAGGCCGGGATCGCCAGCCATGGCTGGGATTACAAGCAATCCGGCATCGCCACCACGGTCGCGCATGAGCGCGAACATCACGGTCGCGCCGAGGAACATTTCCTGCCGGCGGGGCCGTTCGCGCTCCTGCCGCTGACCGGCAATCGTTCGTCCATTGTCTGGACCGAGGAACGCAACGAAGCCGAGCGCTTGGTCGCGCTGCCGGATGCGGAGTTTCTCACCGAACTTGAAAAACGGTTCGGACTGCATCTCGGCGAGATCAAGGTGGCCGGTGCGCGCCGCGCCTATCCGCTCGGGCTGATGGTGGCCCGCAGCTTCATCGCCGAGCGTCTTGCGCTGGTGGGCGATGCCGCGCATGTCATTCACCCGATCGCCGGGCAGGGACTGAATATGGGGCTGCGCGACGTCGCCGCGCTTGCCGAATCCATCGTCGATGCCGCGCGGCTGGGGCTCGATATCGGCAGCGCCACCGTGCTCGACCGCTATCAGCGCTGGCGGCGTTTTGACACCATGACAATGGGTGTCGCGACCGACGGTCTCAACCGGCTGTTCTCCAATCACTCCGATCTGCTGCGGCTGGTGCGCGACACCGGACTGGGCATCGTCGACCGCATTCCGCCGCTGAAGACGTTTTTCATCCGCGAGGCCGCCGGCATTACCGGCGAAGCGCCGAAGCTGCTGAAAGGCGAGGCGCTGTAGGCGCGGGTCAGCGTATACGGAACGGCCGGTCGGCGACGCGGGTCAGCGCGCGGCGCGGCGCACGAATGCGACCAGCGGCGGCATGACGCCCGGATCGAGCGGTGCCGTGCGGTTGCTGTAGAGCGCGATATTGCTGGCGCGGTCGGCGGGCGATGTTTTCAGCACGTGGTTTGCTTCCGGCAGCACGACGCTGTGCAGGTCGCTGCGTGCCGCGCGCAACGCCTCGAAATCGCTGCGTGAAATCTGCAGATCGCGTTCGGCATGCATGACGAGAACCGGTACCTTCAGCTTCTTCAGCTCGGTGGCCGGATCGATCGTGAGCAGCGACAGCAGGAAGGGTTGCACGGAAGGACGAAACAGCGCGCTCAGGTCCGGGCGGATGTCCTTGACCGGCTCTCCTGCGATGAGCTTGTCCAGAATGCGGAACGCGTCGTCTTTCAAGGGTGCCGACATGGCCTGCAATTGGTCGCGCAGAACGGCCGAGAGCGGCCGGCCCGTTGCTGTGAGCAGCATCACGCCCGCAACGTCGATCTTCTGTGCGGCGAGCAGGGCCACCAGCGCGCCCTCGCTGTGTCCCGCGACAAAGACAGCCGATACATCGGGCCGTGCGGCCAGCGCGCGGATGGCCGTGACCGCGTCGTCGACGAAATGGCCGAACTGCAGGTCTTCTTCGCGCGCCGCCAGCGCCCGGCTTTCGCCGATGCCGCGCTTGTCATAACGCAGCGAGCGGATGCCCTGCACGGCAAAGCCCTCCGCCAGCATCCTGTAGGTGTCGGTCGATACGAGCGGCCCGTTTCCATTCCGGTCGGTCGGGCCGGAGCCGGCGATGATCAACACCGCCGGGCCGCGTGGCGCGGAGCCGGCCGGAGTCTGCAGCGTGCCGTGCAAGCCACCGGCGGTCCACGGCTCTCCGGTCATGGTCTGTGCCCCGCCCTGCAGGGTGAAGACGGCGAACCAGACCGCAATAGCGGATGCAAGCTGGACAAGATCGCGCGAGGTGCCGACAGCCTGCATGTGCGAAGCATCAGCTCAGGGGAATTGATTCGACCTGTTCCTTGAATGCCGGCCGCTTCTGCAATTCCGCGTACCAGCGCTCCAGATGCGGCATCTCCGGCCGGTCCGGGCAAAGCTGTCGGAAGCGATAGGCCATCACCCCGACCGGAATGTCGCCCATCGAGAACTGGTCGCCGGCGACAAAAGCGGCGCGGCCGAGATGGGCATCGAGAATTTTCATCGCCTCGGTGGTTTTCGCTTGCGAGGCGGCGATGGCGGCCAGGTCGCGCTTTTCTTCCGGCGTGCGGATCAGCCCCCAGAAGGCGGCGAAGATCGCGGGACCGACCACCGACAATTGCCAGTCCATCCATTGACTGGCACGGGCGCGCGATTGCGGGTCGGAGGGTTCAAGCTTTCCGGCGCCATATTCGCGCGCCAGATAGCGCACGATCGTGTTGGATTCCCACAGAATGAAATCGCCGTCCTGCAGGGTCGGCACGAGACCGTTCGGATTCATCGCGAGATAGGCGGGCTCCCGGTTCTTGCCGAAGGCGCCGCCAACGTCGAAGCGCTGGTATTCAAGCCCGACTTCCCCCACGGCCCACATCGCCTTCTGCACATTCGACGATGTGTTGCGGCCCCAGATTTTCAGCATACGGATGTCCTGACTTCGAGGATTTCTTATTGTTCGAGCTTACGTGCTTCTTCCGCCAGCATGATCGGAATGCCGTCGCGGATCGGATAGGCGAGTCTGGCCGCGCGTGAAATCAGTTCCTGTTTCGCGGCATCATATTCGAGCGGTCCCTTGGTGACGGGACAGACCAGTATCTCAAGCAGCTTCGGATCGATGCTGCCGGCAGGGCGATCGGTATCGGTCATGATCGGCTCCAAGCATATTCCTGCACCCGACGGGCCTTGTTGCCGTCGGACGCCGGGCGACAGGTTGTAATGGGTGGGAAGGTTATTGCAACGGCGTTTCGTCGGGCGAATTATTCTTGGCCAATTCGATCTCGGTAACCGCGACGAGGATTTCGGCGCGGGTTTTCAGGTCGGGCGCTTCCAGCATCGCCTGCTTCTCCGCCGTGCCGTAAGGCGACATCATCGCCAGGGCATTGACCAGCGCTTCGTTGGGGGCGTTCTCGATCCCTTCCCAGTCGGTCTTCAGATTGTTGGCCTTGAGGAAGTCCGACAGGGCCTGCAGCACCGCCTTGCGGTCAACCTGCTCCTCGCCCTTGCGTGCGATGAAGTCGTCGATAAAGGGCGCGTAGGTCACGCGGCATTGGCGGTACAGGGTCGTGACCGGCAATTCCTCTTCGATGCGGAAGCGGGTGATGCCGGTAAGCTGCAGAAGATAGCGGCCGTCGCCGGTCTCTGCGATCTGCGTGATACGGCCGACACAGCCGACCTTGTAGAGATTCGGATGATCCTCGGGGCCAGGATGCGCGGGATCGGGCTGGATCATTCCGATCAGACGGTTGCCCGACATGAGCGCGGCGTCGATCATCGCGACATAGCGCGGTTCGAAAATATTCAACGGCATTTGCCCGCGCGGTAGCAGTAATGCCCCCGGCAAGGGAAAGATCGGAATGACACCTGCGAGATCTTCAGGTCCCTTATAGATCTCGTTCATCGGCATGGTCGCCCTCCGCGCTTCACTCCATACCTTTCAGATCCGGCAGCGTGCAATGCGCTCACGCGAACAGGATCGACGACAGGCGGCGGCGTCCGTCGACCGTCGCGTCGTCGGTCGGGCCCCAGGCGTCGAACAACTGCACAAGCTGCTTGCGTGCGCCGTCGTCGTTCCATTTGCGGTCGCGCTTGACGATCTCAAGCAAATGATCGGTGGCGCCTTCGCGATTGCCCTTGGCATTCAGCGCGACCGCAAGATCGAAGCGCGCCTGATGGTCCGCCGGATTGGCCGCGATCTTGGCTTCAAGCTCCGCAATCGGACCGACATTGGAAGCCTGTTCGGCCAGATCGATCGCGGCCTTCGCCGCGAGATAGGCGGAGTCATTGTGTTTGGCTTCCGGCACAAGGTCGAGCGTACGCTTGGCCTGCTCGATATTGCCGGCGCCGACATGGCTGCGGGCGAGGCCGGCCAGCGCCGGAATGCTGGAGCTGTCCTCGGCAAGGATGTGCGCGAAGACCTCGGCGGCGCCGGCGAAATCGTTCTCGGCCAGCGCGGCTTCGCCGCTCTTCAACAGCTCCTCGACTTCGCCGCCGCCGACCTTGTCCTTGATCAGCCGTTCGATGAAGGCGGTCACCTGGCTCTCCGGCTGTGCGCCCATGAAGCCGTCGACCGGCTGGCCGTTGACGAAGGCAATGACGGCTGGGATCGACTGAATGCCGAGCTGTCCCGGAATGGCCGGGTGCTTGTCGATATCCATTTTGGCCAGCTTGACCTTGCCCTTGGCGGCCCGCACCACTTTCTCGATGATCGGGGTGAGCTGCTTGCAGGGGCCGCACCACGGCGCCCAGAAATCGACCAGAACCGGTTGGGTCCGCGACGCCTCGATGACGTCGCTCATGAAGCCCTGCGTCGTGGTGTCGAAAACGAGATTGTCCGCGGTCGCCGCCGTGCCCGTGTCCTGAAACATATTCAACAATCCTTAACGCCCTGAGCGGGCTGTGAAAGCCTGACGGCAGATTACCTGATGAAGGCCATTAAATGGCGACAAAAGACGGGATTGCAATCTGTCTCTACGCGGCCGGATCGGCGCCTGAAATGGCCTCGATCCGGGGCCGATGCCCGGTCGCCTCGATGAACCGCAGCAGGTCGGCGCGGGCGATGGTGGTGGTCATGGTGTTGACCAGCGGATGATAGTTCAAATGCGTGTGTTGCATCATGCCGTCGTCGAGGATCACGCTGACGCGCTGCCCGGTGTCGTTGATCAGGCCGAAGGGAGTCACCGAGCCGGGCTCGACGCCCAGCGTTTCGCGCATCAGTTCGGCGGCGCCGAAGGAGAAGCGGCCGCTGGCGCCGAGCCGGCGATGCAGCGATTTCAGGTCGATGACGGCGTCTTCGAGCGCGACCACCAGAAACAGAAGGCCTTTCTTGTCCTTCAGAAACAGATTCTTGGTGTGGCCGCCCGGGATCTGCCCCCGGAGGGTCTGCGATTCCTCCACCGTGAAGAGCGGCGGGTGCGTCACCGTGCGGTGCGCAACTCCAAGTCGGTCAAGAAAGGCGAAAAGATCGTCGGGACTTGCGGGCATGGATTTGCAGGGGCTGGACGGTCGAGATGAATGCAATGGCGCGTCTGCCAATGCAACAGCGGTTCCGCTTTTGACCAGGTTCCGCAAGCTCCCCGGAAATTAACCGTTTTGCGATGGCAAAGAATTTAAGGCGGTTTGGCGGGTGGCCGGTTGCAATCCGGAAGCGCATTTGGCATAGGGTGGCCATCGCGGCCTTTCGCCGCTGAAATCTACGGATGCGGGTGTAGCTCAGGGGTAGAGCACAACCTTGCCAAGGTTGGGGTCGTGGGTTCGAATCCCATCGCCCGCTCCAGATTTCATCGCCTTTCCCATAATTTTTTGATGGCGAAGACGGGGGCAACCCTCCCCGTTTTGGGCGCGCCAGCGCCGGTCAATGGCCGGCCGCCAATGCACCGCGCGTGCGGGAATCGGCGGCGCCGACCAGACCCTTCGGCGTCACCAGAATGGAATTCGCGGCGGTGCCCGGCCGGCGCGGTTCGATGACATGGCCGCGCGACCTGAGCGCATCCAGGGTCGTTTGCGGCAATCCCGGCTCCACAAACACCTGATCCGGCAGCCATTGATGATGC
>JAEWCJ010000326.1 GCA_023390695.1 Pseudomonadota bacterium
GAGCAGAAGCCGCTGCGCGGGCCGGCCGTCGCGCAACCGCCGCAGCCGGAAGCGGCGGCGACGCCGGTGCAGGAGCCGATCGAGGAGGACCGGCCGCGCAAGCAGAAGAAGGACGGTTCCAGCCGGAAGAGCTGAGCCGGTGCGCACAGAGCAAGACGCATAACGGCGCCCGTCGTGATGACAGGCGCCGTTATGCTTGGAGGCAGTTGCGGAAATTTCTTTCTCAGAACCGGTAATTCAGTCCGCCGCGCACAAGATCGAATTCCAGGTCGGCCGTGAGCGAGCCGCCGGGGACCACGACATTCTGGAAATAGCCGCCCTTGTCGCCCAGATTGACGTGCAGATATTCGATCTTCACGCTCCAGGCGTCGCGCACGGCGAATTCGACGCCGCCGCCGAAAGCCCAGCCGGTATGCGTCCTGGCTTCCGTGATGCGGGTCGTGGTCTGCACATCGACGAGCTCGAACTCGTTCTTGCCGAACGCAAATCCGCCCGTCAGGTACGGCATGAAGCGGTCGAAGGCATAGCCGATGCGGCCGCGCGCGGTTCCGAGCCATTTCAGGGTGTTGGTCTCGAACAGGAAGCTCGGCGGCATGCCGTTGGAGCCGCTGACGTCGGCATATTGAAGATCGGCTTCGAGGCCGAGAACGAGCGCGCCGGATTGCCAGTTGTAGCCAATCTGCGCGCCGCCGGCGAAGCCGTCATAGTCCGAGGAAAAAGGCACGACGCCACCCGGCACCACCAGATCGGTGCGCGTATCGCCGAAGGCATATCCGGCATTGAGGCCGGCATAGAATCCGGTCCAGGTGAAGACGGGGGCAGGCGCATACGCTTTATAGGCAGGCCGCATGTCCGCCGCCGAAGCCGGTGTCATCGCCGCGGCGATCAGCAAAGCTGTGGTCCCCGCCAGAAGCGTGTTGTTCATTCTCATGGTCAGCCCTTTGATTCCGATGCACGAACAGGCGGCCACCATGGCGCAGGTTCGGCGGCGGACCATTGTCCGTTTCTGCATTCGTCTTGGCTTCGAACGCAGCCGGCGCGCGGTTTGCGGCTGCTGTGGTCTTTGCATCACGCCCGCATGCGAAAAGACGCAGCCGTGTTGGATTTTTGCGCATACATGCGGCGGGCACGGCTGGCTGAGTGCGGGATCGTTCGCAAAATTTGCTTTTCAGTTACGGCCCGGTCGGACCATTGTAGACCCACACGGCCTGCGCCGACGGTTCGCAGTCCGATCCGAAACATGACGAATGATGCGATGGGCAAGATCGTCTTTTCGACCGACCAGTTTTCCGGCCATCTGGACGATGGGCAACGCTATGCGCATTGGCGCGATCTTTATGCGGCGCAATACGGATTGCTCGACTTCACCCGGGCAGACAGCCGGCCGTTTTCCGCGCATCTGGAATTTGCGCAATTCGGGCCGGTGGCGGCCGGCCGCTTCGAAGGCGCGCTGGCGCGCGCCCGGCGCGCGCAACATGAATTGCGGCGTGATGCGCGCGAGGAGTTCTTTCTGTTTTTCAACAGCGGCCGTTCGCCCATCCTCGTCGAACAATGCGGCCGCGAAGCTCCGGTGCAGCCCGGCATGGCCGCTTTGTTGAGCTATTCTGAGCCCGGCGACTGCCGCAGCGGCGACGATCATGCCTGGTTGGCTTTCACGCTGCTGCAGGACAGGCTCCGCCATCTGGTGCGCCATGTCGAAGATCTGCTGGCCGTGCCGCTCGATCCCGAAAGCGAGGCGATGCGATATCTGCGCAGCTACGCCGATTTTCTGCATGGGCCGGGCAGCGCCGGCGACCCGGCGTTGGCCGACCATATCGGCCAGATGCTGCTCGATCTGATCGCGCTTGCCATCGGCACGAGCCGCGACGACACTGAGATCGCGCGCGCCCGCGGCTTGCGTGCGGCGCGGCTGCGGGCGGTGCTGGCGGAAATCGAAGCCGGTTTTGCCGATCCCGGATTTTCGCCGGGCGTCGTGGCGAAGAGGCTACGGCTGTCGCCACGCTACGTGCAGGATCTGCTGCAGGACACCGGCGCCAGCTTTGTCGAACGCGTGTCGGAACTGCGCCTGCAGAAAGCCCGCCGCATGCTGGCCGATCGTCGCCGTGACGAGACGACGGTGGCCGACATCGCCTATGCGTGCGGCTTCGGGGAAGTGCCGTATTTCAACCGTTGCTTCCGGAAACGCTTCGGCGCGTCGCCCTCCGCATTCCGGTCATCGGCGCGCTGACAATCCGCGTGGGGAGCGGAGGCAGGTCCCGCCTTGCGTTTCCGCGGAGCTGGCCGTCCGCGCGCCACAAATAGCCTCAACAGAATCTTAACCGCACTGGCATACCAGTGGGCGCAATAGCTGTTTCTCGTCATTTTGCGCCGCGTTCCGGCCGGGTTTGGGATCGCATCGCCGTCAATGCAACTGGTTCTGCCGACACATTTTCAGGAGCGCCTCAAGCTCTACGGGCTTGGCGAAGGCGCCTGCGTACGGCTTGCCAGATTGTGGCCTGTCATCGAACCCGGCCTCGCCAAGGCGATCGACGATTTCATTGCCGCCGAGCGGCTGATGCCGAGCGTGGCCGATGTCTTCAAGCGTCATGACGCGCTGATCCGCGAGTTCACGCTGGCGCATATGCGCGTTCTGTTGTCGGGCAATCTCGACCAGCGCTACATCGAGTCCTGCCAGCGGGCCTCGGAACAGCGGAACGGCATCGGCCTGACGCCGCGGACCCAGATTTTCGTAAGCAACATGATCCTGCGCGCCGCGATCGATGCGCTGCAACAGAAATTCAGGTTCTCGCCGCGCAAACTTGCGGCCGCGAGCCAGCTTGTTTCGCAGGCGCTTGCCTTCGATGTCGCCACAACGCTCACCCTCTATCAGGACGCCGCGCTGAATGCCTCGCAGGCGCGCGGCAGACAACTCGACCACGCGATTGCGGGCTTTCACGAAGCCATTACCGACACGATCGGGGCGGTCAAAAGCGTCGCCACGGCGCTGGCGCAGGGATCGACCGATATGCGGCAGACGGCCGAGGAAACCTCGCGCCGCATGACCTCGACCGCCGAAGCCTCGAGTGCCACGACGTCGGTCATGAAGCAGAGCGCGGCGGCGGCCGAGCAATTGTCGCAGTCGATCGAGGAGATCGGCGTTCAGAGCTCGGGCAGTCTGCAACTCGCGTCGAACGCGGCGCGCGACGCGGAGACCTCTCTCAGGAATCTCGAGGCGCTGTCCAACGCGGTGGAACAGATCCAGTCGGTCGCCGGCATGATCTCCGACATTGCCGGCCAGACCAATCTGCTGGCGCTCAACGCCACGATCGAGGCGGCGCGGGCGGGCGATGCCGGCAAGGGCTTTGCGGTAGTGGCAGGCGAGGTCAAGGCGCTTGCCAACCAGACCGAAAAGGCCACCGAGTCGATCTCGCGGCAGATCGCGGCGGTGCGCCAGGCGTCACAGGACGTCTCCACGCAACTCGGCTCGGTGGCGCGGGCGGTGAAGGAGATTTCGGAGATGGCGGTACGCATTGCCGGTTCCGTCCAGGAACAGACGGCGGCGACCCGCGACATCGCCAGTTCGGTTCAGGCGGCGGCACAATATACGGTCCGCGCAAGCGAGGACGTGTGCGCGGTCGAAGCATCGACCGGGCGTTCGCGCGATGTCGTGCAGCAGGTCGTGACCCTGAGCGACAGCCTGTCGTCGCGCGCCGCCGACCTCGAGCAGAAGGTGGCGGCGTTTTTCAACAGCGTGCGGGCGGCCTGAGGATTCAGGCTGCCGCTTCGTAGTTGATCGCGGCTTCCGCCAGCTTGGTCAGCGCCGCGTCGGTCTTCTCCTCTTCCTCCAGCGTGCGCTTGAGCAAGTCGGCCGCTTCCTTGTGGCCCATCTGCTCCGCCCAGGCGATCAGCGTGCCGTAGCGCGAGATCTCGTAATGCTCCACCGCCTGCGCGCCGGCCAGCAGCCCGGCATCAAGCGCATGTGAGGTCTTGAAATCCTTCATCACCTCCTGGCCCTCGTCGATGAGGCCCATGATGGCGGGGCAGGTCTTGCCCTTGGCGGGTTTCTCGATCAGCTCGAACACTTCCTCCAGCCGGCCGACATGGCCTTCGGTTTCAGCCGCATGCTTTTCGAAGGCGGCGCGCAGGTCGTCGGAATGCGCGGCTTTTGCCAGCTTGGGCAGGGCGGCAAGGATTTTCTTCTCGGCGAAGTAGATGTCTTTCAGCGTTTCGTGAAACAGATCCTCGAGATTCTTTTCTCTCGCGGCCATGGTCGCTCTCCTGATCGTTTCTGGAAGTAGGCCAATTGGCGCCGGTGTGATCGCCGCTGCGGAACCAACCTGCGGATAGCGGTTTTCGTTCCGCGGGGACGACGCTCCCGTAGAGGCTGACAGGCCGGTTCCCCCGATGCAGCCGTGAGAATGCGATGCCGCGCAAGCTTGTGGGCTTTCATGATGAGGACAAACGCGCGCTCGACCAACTGGCCGAGGACCGGGCGTCGACCTTCCAGGAACTGATCGACGAGGCGGTGCGCGATCTGCTGAAGAAGCACGGGCGGCCCTCCGGCCTGCGCGAGGCGCTCAAGGCCAGCGCGCAACCGGCGAAGCCGGCTCCCCGCAGGCGCAGGGCCTAGTTGGTGCAACCGTCATCTCGGCACCGTGATCCCGACAGCAGTGCAGGGGCTCCGTTGCCGGAACCCCTGCAATCAACCGGGCTTGCGCTCCAACTTGCGCCTCAAAATCAGTATTTGAACTGCGGCATCGCCTTGAGCTGGTCCTTGTTGGCATTGAGAAGCGCGCGGTCCGGGTACCATTGCCGGCTCTCGCCGCTTCCGGCGCCGGTGGTGGTCTTTCCGGCGTCATCGGAGAATTGCAGCTTGTCCATCGACACCATCACGTCGTGCTCGCCCATGCCGAGGAAGCCGCCGACGCCGATGACCGCACCGGCGACGCGGCCGGAGGAGTCGATAATGAGTTCGTTGATCTCGCCGAGTTTTTCATTCTGCGTGTTGTAGACGTCGACACCCATGAGCTTCGAAGCGCGCCATTGTCCCGCCGCGGGAGCCGGTGCGGTGGTAGCGGCCGGCGGCGTGGTGGCCGTGCCCGGCGCCGTTTGCTGGGCCAGTGCGGGCGGCGCGGCGAGCGTGCAGGCGACAAGCGTCGTGAAAAGAATGCGCATGAAGACCTCCTATGCTGGTGAGCCTGTACAAAGCGCGCGAGCGGCGGAAACGTTCCCTCCGGGCCCGGAATTTCGCGGCGGCGCGGCCGCGAACCATTCCGTGCAGGCCGCGTTCCCATTCTGGCAGGCCGGGTGACAACCGGCCGTAATGGGGATGATGGACGCGGTTGATTTTGCCGGTTTCTAACCGCGGCACCAACGCATCGGTACGCGTAGCATCTGACCCATTCCCGGCCTGTCTGAAATCCTCCCAGGATGAGAGGCCCGGCTCCGCGCCGGGCCTCTTTTCGCACGAGGGTTGATCCGACTCAAAGCGAGCGACAGACTCAGAATAATTGTTATAGGTATTGCGGCACGCTGAGGTGCGTTGGGGGGACTATCATGGCCAGATCTGTTCGGAAAAAATCGAAGTCGGTTCGGAAGACATCCAAGAAGGCGGCAGCACGCAAGGCGTCCCGCAAGACGGCGCCGGCACGCGCCAAGAAAGCCAAGCGCAAGGCGAAGGCCGCCTCGCGTCGCAAGAGCGCCAGGCCGGCGGCACGAAAGTCGGCAGCCAAGGCGAGAGCCAAGAAATCCGTCAAAAAGTCGGTGAAGAAGGCTGCCAAAAAGTCCGCCAGGAAATCGGTGAAGGCGGCTGCGAGGAAGAAGACGGCGGCGCGGAAGACGGCGAAAAAGGCGGTGCGGCGGTCGCGCGCGAAGCCGAAATCCTTCAGGGATTCCTTTATGGGTGCGGTCTCGACGGTGGTGGACACGATCAGGGAGACCGACGACCTCCGCAACCGCATGGAGCCGCCGGGAACGTCCGAAACCGCCGAGCGGTTTGGGCCGGCCGCCATCCGCCGGGTGCGCGGCGATTTTTGAGG
>JAEWCJ010000340.1 GCA_023390695.1 Pseudomonadota bacterium
GTGCACCGGCGGCAGCGCGCCGACAGTCACACACGGACATGACCGCGATCACGCCGGAAACCACGGAGACACAACGCGACGAGCGTCGCACGCTCTCCGTCGCTTCCGGCGCGCATGCGCTGCATGACGGCTATACCGATCTGATCTATGTGATGCTGCCGATCTGGCAGGCGGAATTCGGCCTCAGCTATGCGGCCGTCGGCATCCTGCGCGGCGTCTTCGCCGGCACCATGGCCGGCCTGCAGATTCCGGCAAGCTTCCTTGCCGAACGCCTGGGCGCGGTGTCGGTGCTGGCCACCGGTACGGCACTCGCCGGGTTCGGATATTGTCTTGCCGGTCTCAGCGGCAGCTTCGCCATGCTGGTCGCGGCGCTGGTGATCGGCGGCATCGGCGCGGCGACCCAGCATCCGATCGCATCGGCGCTCGTGGCACGCGCCTTCGCCGGGCCGCGCTCGCTGAAGGCGCTCGGCAGCTACAATTTCGCCGGCGATATCGGCAAGATGACGCTGCCGGCCCTGGCCGCAGCGATGATCACGCTCATGCCGTGGCGCCCTGCACTGGGGATTCTCGGAGCGCTGGGTTGCGTCGCCGCCATTGCGATCATTGTCGTCACGCCGCGCTTTGCACGCAAGCATGCGGCCAAGGAGACAGCGCCGTCGGCACCGCAAAAGACACCCGGCAGACGCTTTGCGTTCACGACGCTGCTCTCGATCGGCGTGATCGACAGCGCCGTGCGCATGGGCTTTCTCACCTTCCTGCCCTTCCTTCTGACCGCGAAAGGCGCCAGCCTTCCGCTCATCGGCGTCGCGCTCACGCTGGTGTTTGCCGGCGGCGCGGCGGGAAAACTCGTCTGCGCATTCATCGGCGCGCGCATCGGCGCCATTGCCACCGTGTGCCTGACCGAAGCGCTCACGGTCATTCTCATTCTGGCGATCCTGCCGCTGCCGCTGGAAGCGGCGATGATCCTGCTGCCGCTGATCGGCATCGCGCTGAACGGCACCTCGTCGGTGCTGTATGGCTCGGTGCCGGATCTGGTCGCTCCCGAACGGCGCACGCGAGCCTTCGGGATTTTCTACACCGGCACCATCGGCTCGGGAGCAATCGCCCCGGTCTTTTTCGGCTTTGCCGGCGATGCGCTCGGATTGACCAGCGCCACCGTCCTCGTCGCGGTCATCGTGCTGGTCACGATCCCGCTCGCCCTGGTCCTGCGCCCGGCGCTCGCCGCTCAGCGCCAGTCGCCGAGCACCGCCTGAACGATCGACAGCGCAGCGACGGCGGCCGTGTCGGCGCGCAGGATGCGCGGCCCCAAAGCCAGCCGCATCACATTCGCATGCCGCAGCAGCAACGTGCGCTCCTCCTCGGCGAATCCGCCTTCCGGCCCGATCAGCACCGCCAGCGGCGGCGCGGCCCCGTTTTTACGGAACGCGGACAGGGCTTCCACCGGGTCGCGCGTCTCCGCATCCTCGTCGCAGAAGATCAGCAGGCGATCCGCGGGCATGGCCGGCAGCAGGCGGTCGAGCGCAAGCGGCGCCGCGATATCGGGAATGGTGAGAATGCCGCATTGCTCGGCGGCCTCGATGGCATTGGCGCGCATGCGCTCGAGATTAACCCGCGACATCTGCGTATGCCGCGTGGTCACCGGCTGCAGCCGCGACACGCCAAGCTCCACCGCCTTCTGCACCATGTAGTCGAGGCGCGCATGCTTGAGCGGGGCGAACAGGTAATGCAGGTCGGCCGCCGGCTCCTGCCGCCGGGCTTGCGCGGTGATTCGCAGCGCGGCCGCCTTCTTGCCGGTGCGCTCGAGCTCCGCCTGCCATTCGCCGTCCCGGCCGTTGAAGGCCAGAACCCCCTCGCCCGGCGCCAGGCGCAACACATTGCAGAGGTAATTGGTCTGGGCGGGATCGAGCGGAACCGCGCTGGCCGGGCTCAAATCCGCGTCCACGAACAGCCGGGGGGTGCGGAAATCGTAGCGGGCCATATCCTCGCGTCTCACCTGGCGGCGGCGACGGCGGATCGTCGCACCCGTTCACCAAATCCCGGCCGGAGCCGATCCGGCGCGCAGATTCTGGTATGCTGCAAATTCGGCTATAAGGCACCTGTAACGCGATCTGCCGCCTTATCGCCGGATTTCGGGGGTTCTTATCGGCAGCCGGACAGAATGTCTAACCGCCGATATCCACGACGGATTTGGGAGAAGCTGATGATTTGGGCGCGCGCCCTTTCGCTCGCTGCATTGCTGCTTGCGCCCGCTGGCCTGGCCAGCGCGCAGCAATCGCCTTGGCCGGATTCGCCGCAGCAGCCCGCCTCGTCTGCCGCCTCCCCCTGGCCGTCCTCCCCCACACCGCAAGCGTCCTCATCGCCCTGGCCGGCCTCTCCCTCGCAACAGATGCCGGGAGCCGCGGCGCCCTGGCCGTCCTCGCCGACGGCACCGCAGGCGGCCGCACCGGCCGGCGCCTCGCCCTGGAACGCGCGGCCGCAGCGTGACTGCAACGCCGAATTCCTGCCGCTGCGGCAGGACGCGGAGAAACGCGCCGGCGCCATCAAGATCGCCGCCGACAAGAAATCGCAGCCCGAACTGTGCGCTGCATTCAGGAATTTCGCGGCCGCCGAAGCCAAGATGGTCAAATACGTCGCCGACAACGGCAAGAACTGCGGCATTCCGCCGGACGCGGCGAAGAACATGAAGGCGAACCACGGCAAGACGGTGGAAATGCGCAACAAGATCTGCAGCGCCAATGCCGCGCCGGCGGCGCGCGCGCCCAGCCTCAGCGATGCGCTCGGCACCTCGCGCCTGCCGGACACGTCCAATCCGCAGGCTCAGAAGGGCGGCGGTACCTTCAACACCCTGACGGGTAACGCGATCGCACGATGAGTGACATGACCGGACGTGTCGCGGACGCGACCGGCAACTGGGTCGACAGCCTCGCGCCGCATTGGACACGGCCCTATCTGCGGCTCGCCCGTCTCGACCGGCCGATCGGCTCCTGGCTGCTGCTGATGCCGTGCTGGTGGTCGGCCGGCCTTGCCGCCATCCATGCCGGCGCGCCCTATCCGAATCCCTGGCACGTCGTTCTTTTCTTCATCGGCGCCTTCGCCATGCGCGGCGCCGGCTGCACCTGGAACGATCTTGTCGATCGTGATCTCGATGGCAGCGTCGAGCGCACGCGCTCGCGGCCGATTCCCTCCGGACAGGTGACGCCGTGGCAGGCCCTGGCCTTCCTCGTGCTGCAGGCTCTGGTCGGACT
>JAEWCJ010000358.1 GCA_023390695.1 Pseudomonadota bacterium
TCCTTGGCCTGGACATTGACGATGCCGTTGGCGTCGATGTCGAACGACACTTCGATCTGCGGCACGCCGCGCGGGGCAGGGGGAATGCCGACGAGATCGAACTGGCCGAGCATCTTGTTGTCGGCCGCCATTTCGCGCTCGCCCTGGAAGACGCGGATGGTCACCGCACCCTGATTGTCATCAGCAGTGGAGAAGACCTGGCTCTTCTTGGTCGGGATCGTGGTGTTGCGGTCGATCAGGCGCGTGAACACACCACCCAGCGTCTCGATGCCGAGCGAGAGCGGGGTCACGTCGAGCAAGAGCACGTCCTTGACGTCGCCCTGCAGCACACCGGCCTGAATCGCCGCGCCGATCGCAACCACCTCGTCGGGGTTGACGCCCTTGTGCGGCTCCTTGCCGAAGAACTGCTTCACGACTTCCTGGACCTTCGGCATGCGGGTCATGCCGCCGACCAGAACCACTTCGTTGATCTCGGCCGCCGACAGACCGGCATCCTGCAATGCCTTGCGGCAGGGCTCGACCGTCCTCTGGATGAGATCATCGACCAGCGCCTCATATTTCGCGCGGGTCAGCTTCATGGTCAGGTGCTTCGGACCGGTCGCATCCGCCGTGATGAACGGCAGGTTGATGTCGGTCTGCGTCGTCGACGACAGCTCGATCTTCGCCTTCTCGGCGGCTTCCTTCAGCCGCTGCAGCGCCAGCTTGTCCTTGGTGAGATCGATACCCTGCTCTTTCTTGAACTCGGCCGCAAGATACTCGACTAGGCGCATGTCGAAGTCTTCACCGCCCAGGAACGTATCACCGTTCGTGGACTTCACTTCGAACACACCGTCGCCGATTTCGAGAATGGAAATATCGAAGGTGCCACCGCCGAGGTCATAGACCGCGATGGTGCCCTGCTTCTGCTTGTCGAGACCGTAAGCGAGCGCCGCCGCGGTCGGCTCGTTGATGATGCGCAGAACCTCAAGGCCCGCGATCTTGCCGGCATCCTTGGTCGCCTGACGCTGCGCATCGTTGAAGTAAGCGGGAACGGTGATGACGGCCTGCTCGACCTTCTGGCCGAGATTGGCTTCCGCCGTTTCCTTCATCTTCTGAAGGATGAAAGCGGAAATCTGCGAGGGCGAATAAGTCTTGCCGTCCGCCTCGACCCAGGCATCGCCATTGGCGGCCTTTACGATCTTGTAGGGAACGAGCTTCTTGTCCTTTTCGACGGTGGGATCGTCGTAGCGCCGTCCGATCAGGCGCTTGACAGCGAAAATCGTCTTTTCCGGATTGGTGACCGCCTGCCGCTTGGCCGGCTGGCCCACCAGTCGCTCGCCGTCGTCAGTGAATGCGACGATCGATGGCGTGGTCCGCATGCCCTCCGCATTCTCGATCACGCGGGGCGTCTTGCCTTCCATCACGGCCACACACGAATTCGTGGTGCCGAGGTCGATACCTATGACCTTAGCCATATCTGTGTTCCTCTCTTTCAGGCAGATCGGCCGGGCCCTGAGCCGGCACCCGGATAGAAAACGACACGCGCTCTTGTCCGCGACGTGCCCTCTTCCGACCCCCTCAGTTCTGATACGACGCCGCAGCCCTGCGGCTTCTTGGCTCATATAGGAGAGGCCACTTGGCCCGCAAGGCATTTGGAGGCCCAACAGGCCCGGATACGCCTTTAAAACCCGATGCCGGGCCGTTAACCGGACGGCAAGCCTGCCCCGGTTTACAGGCCGAGCTCACCCGGACTGCGGCCCGGCCGCGGCCGGTAGACGGGCAGCGACCAGCCGTAGATCAAGGCCAGGGCCCGGATGACGAAACAGGCGACAAACCCTGCCACGGTTGCCGTGATGCCGGGGCCTGCGAGCACCCAGACCACCACGAAAACCACGCAGCCCGCGAACGCTGCCGTCGCATAGACTTCCTTCCGGAGGATGATCGGGATTTCCCCACCCAGGATGTCCCGGATTATGCCCCCGAACGTCGCGGTCATGATGCCCATGATGACGGCGATGAAGTACCCGGAGCCGCCCTGCAGCGCGATTTCGGCGCCGACGACGCAAAAGAACGACAATCCCACGGCATCAAGCCATAGCAGCAGCCGATATCGCGATTGGGGAATATGGGCTGTGAAGAACACGATCACCGCCATCCCGAAACAGACGCCCACATAGACCGGGCTCTGCACCCAGAAGACTGGCACCCCAAGCATCAGATCGCGTAATGTCCCCCCGCCGATCCCGGTCACCGTCGCCAGCAGCGCAAAGCCGACGATGTCCATCTGCTTGCGTGAGGCGGTCAGGGCTCCGGTGACTGCAAATACAGCCACGCCCAGAAAATCGAGTGTCGTAATGAGCGTTTCGAGCATCCGGTCCCCGCGCCCTTTGCATCCGTCCGGACCCTTCTATCCCATCGCGGCTCTCCTCCGCTCGCATTTCCGGGCCTTCTTCGCAGCCCTTGTGATTTTGTGCCTGCCAGTCGCCGCGAACGCGGCCGATCAGCCGGTCTTTCCGCTCGGCTCGCATATCGGTCTTGTGCCGCCGCCGGGCATGGTGCCCAGCCGGTCATTTGCCGGTTTCGAGGACCGGGAGCGGAATGTCACGATTCAGGTGAATGAGTTGCCGCCCCCTGCCTATGAAGGCTTTCTGCAGTCGATGAACCGCGGCGAGATCAATGTCCCCGGGGTCAGCAACACCAGGCGGGAAATTCTGATCACCCAAGGCGGCGGCGCTCACCTCGTGGTGGGGGATCAGGAGGCGGAAGGCAAGAAATTCCGCAAATGGCTGTTGATCACGCGGCAAACCATTGCCAGCGAAAAAATCGGCCTCACCTTGTCCTTCGTGGTCACCGCGCAGGTGCCGAACGACGCGCGGGATGCCTATCCGGACGAGGTTATCAAGAAAGCCTTGGCCACCGCCACGCTACGCAGCGAGCTTCCCGGCGATGAAGTGCTGAGCATGATGCCGTTCAAGCTGAACGATCTTGCCGGCTTCACCACCGTGCGCGGACTCATTCCGAACCGCGCGGTGCTTCTCAGCGAAGTGCCGCTGGGCAATGTCGAACCGACCGACAAGCCGTTCATCACGTTGTCGGCCGCGTCGGCAAATGTCCCGGATGATTCCGATGAAAGGCGCAAATTCTCGGAACAGCTCTTGCGCGGAATCGAGGGCTACAAAGATCTCAAGATCGTCTTTGCCGAGCAACTGCGGCTTCGCAACCAGTACGTCTATGAGATCCGATTGGAAGGCAAATACGAAAGAACCGGCGGCGACATGATGCTCGTGCAATGGGTGCGGTTTGGCCGGCAGGGTTTCGTGCGGCTGGTCGCCATCACGCCGAAGGACGACTGGTCAAAAGACTTCCCGCGCTTTCGGGCGGTGCGCGACGGCATCGAAATTCGCTGATCGGCGAAATTGCCGATCAGTCTGCCCCCGGCTCCTGCGCCGCACCGCTCTTGTTGGTGTTGTTGCTACCGGCAGGAGCGGTCTTCGGACCGCCCTTCGACACCCCGACGAGAGCAGGGCGCAGCACGCGATCGCCAATCAGATAACCGGCCTGCACCACCTGAACGACACTGCCGGCGGGTACCGACGGATCGGGAACCTCGAACATCGCCTGATGCAGATTGGGGTCGAATTTTTCGCCCTGCGGCTCGATCTTCCTGATGCCGTTCTTTTCCAGGGCCTTGAGCAATTCACGCTCGGTCAGCTCCACGCCTTCGATCAGGGCGCTGACAGCGGGATCGGCAGTCTTGCGCAGATCCGGACCTACGGCGTCGAGCGCGCGGCGGAAATTGTCGGCGACGCCAAGAATATCGCGCGCGAAGGATGAAATGCCGTAGACCCGCGCATCCGCCACCTCGCGCTCGGTGCGACGGCGCAGATTTTCCATGTCCGCCAGCGTCCGCAACAGCTTGTCTTTCAGGCTGGCGATCTCCTGCTGAGCGGCGGCGACCGGCGTGTCGGCCCCGGCTTCGGCGAGCGCTGCGGGCTTGTCGGTCTCGGCGGGGGTCGCGGCGGCGTCAGGCCGAGGCGTATCGTTCATCGTTCAGCATCCGTTGACGATTTCGGGATTTCCGCCCCGATATCAGAATTGCAGCCGGAAAAATCAAGCTCTTATCGCCGGACTAGCCGCTCAGCAGCTTCGATACCACCCGGGCGGTGTAGTCAACCATCGGAATGACGCGCGCGTAATTGAGTCGGGTCGGACCGATGACGCCGAGCACACCCACCACGCGTCCGCTCGAATCCGAATAGGGCGCAATAATCGTGGAGGAGCCGGATAGCGAGAACAGCTTGTTCTCGGAGCCGATGAAAATCCGCACGCCCTCGGCAAGCTCCGCGCGGCCCAGCAGATCGACGACTTCGCGCCGCGCCTCAAGATCGTCGAACAGAAGCCGGACCCGCTCGAGATCTTCCAGCGCCTTGAGATCCTCGAGCAGGTGAGCCTGGCCGCGGACAATCAGCTTGCGCTCATCGGCGCCGCCGCCCGACCAGCTGGCGAGCCCGGCCTCGACGACCTTTTGCGTCAATTGATCCAGCTCGGCGCGGCTTGCTTCCTGCGCACGTTCAAGCTCGGCACGCGCATCCGACAGCGTCTTGCCGCGGATACGGGCGTTCAGGAAATTGGTGGCTTCGGTCAACGCCGATGTCGGAAGCCCGGCCGGTACATTCAGGATGCGGTTCTCGACTTGTCCGTCCTCGGACACGAGCACCACCAGTGCCCGTTCGGGCTCGAGCCGCACGAACTCGATATGCTTGAGTCGCGCATTGGATTTGGTCGTGAGCACGACACCGGCGGCACGGGTCAGGCCCGACAGCAGACCGGAGGCCTGGGTCAGCACGCCTTCCATGGTCAGGCCCGAGGCCGCAATCTGCCCCTCGATCGAGCGGCGATCCTTTTCGTTCAGATCACCGACTTCCAGCAGCGCATCGACGAAAAACCGCAGGCCGATCTCCGTCGGCAGACGGCCGGCGGAGGTATGCGGTGCATAGATGAGACCCAGTTGCTCGAGATCCGACATCACGTTGCGGACCGACGCCGGCGACAACGATACCTGCAGCAGGCGCGAGATGTTGCGCGATCCCACCGGTTCCCCGGTGGCCAGATAGCTTTCCACAATCTGGCGGAAAATCTCGCGCGAGCGCTCGCTCATCTGAGCAAGGCTAACCTGCGCCGCGCCAATCGGGATATCGTGGGACGCCACCTGCCGCTCCTTCGAAAACGCTCCAGAATTGTCCCTTTGCGGGCGCGTTTTCAAGACAGAGCTTGTCGCCGCACGCCCCGCAACCTAAAAGCGGGCCAGAGCTATCAAGAACCATCAATCGCCGGAAAGGTTAACATATGCGGCCAAGCCGCCGGGCGCCCGACGAATTGCGCGCCGTCTCCCTGGAGCGCGGCGTCGTCAAATATGCCGAGGGATCGTGTTTCGTGAAGTTCGGCGACACCCATGTCCTCGTGACCGCCACGCTGGAGGAGCGCCTGCCGCCATGGCTCAAGGGCCAAGGGCGCGGCTGGGTGACCGCCGAATACGGCATGCTGCCGCGCGCCACCCATGATCGTACGCGCCGCGAGGCCTCGTCCGGCAAACAATCCGGCCGCACGGTCGAGATCCAGCGCCTGATCGGGCGTAGCCTGCGTTCGGTGGTGGATCTCGTGGCGCTCGGTGAGCGCCAGATCACGATCGACTGCGACGTCATCCAGGCCGATGGCGGCACACGCACAGCGTCGATCACCGGTGCCTGGGTGGCGCTGCATGATTGTCTGGCGTGGATGAAAGCCCGCAGCATGGTGAAAGACGGCGTGATCCGCGATCACGTCGCAGCCATTTCCTGCGGCGTCTACAACAACGTCGCCGTGCTGGATCTCGACTACGCAGAGGATTCGGAAGCCGAAACCGACGCGAATTTCGTTATGACCGGCAACGGCAACATTGTGGAGGTGCAGGGAACGGCGGAGAAAGAGCCGTTCAGCGAAGAGCAACTCCTCGCCTTGCTGGCACTGGCGCGCGGCGGCGTGAAGAAACTGGTCGACCTGCAGAAGATGGCGGTGACGTGAGCGAGCGATCGACCAGATCGGCAGCCGGACACCGCCAGATCACCGGCAAGATCGTGATTGCCACGCATAATGCCGGCAAGCTGCGCGAGATGCGCGACTTGCTGGCGCTCTATGGCGTCGAAGCTGTATCGGCCGGAGAACTCGGCCTGGCAGAACCGGAAGAGCCCGGCGCTACTTTCGCGGAAAACGCCCGCATCAAAGCAGTCGCTGCCGCCACGGCATCGCACCTGCCGGCCTTTGCCGACGATTCCGGCCTCGTCGTCGATGCGCTCGGCGGCGCACCGGGCATTCACTCGGCGCGATGGGCAGGACCAGACAAGAATTTCACGCACGCGATGGAAACCATCGATTCCATGTTGCGCGATCACGGCGCAAC